>CAILAQ010000616.1 GCA_903832165.1 uncultured Bacteroidota bacterium
GATATTTTAAACAGGCTTTCGGGTACTGCCTGGGCCTTACCGTTCCCTGTCCAAAACGGCAGCAGCAACATCGCCAGAAAATAATAAGCTTTCATTTCTTAGATATTTACTTCAGATAGGTTCCGTTTTCCAGGAAGGTCATAAAACCAAGCAACGCCCCCCAGTGATAATAGTCGTCGCTGGTACCCGCCCCGGTATACGGGTTGTAATTTTCGTGGACCGTTCGCTTTTCATCGAATGATTTCAGCAAAAGTTCTTTTGATTTTTTTACCATTGCAATTCTTGCCATAGGAAGATTATAATTTCTCATCCCCAGATAGACCAGGAAGTTCATCGGACCCCAGATCCTGCCTCTCCAGTATTCATTGGAATAGCCCGGATCATCACGTGAAATGGAAGGCATCATATAATCGCCCCAGAATTCCTTTGGATTAAAGAAATGCTCATTCATCATTCGGTCGGCCTTTTGCTGAGTTGGTACTTTAGCGAGTAAAGGATAGAAATTGGTCGGAGACAAGCGATGGCTCAGTTTTCCGGTTTCCAGATTTTTATTCAGATAGATTCCGGCTTGCTCATCCCATAATGTTTCGAGCGACTTGCTGTATTTTGCCGCCCTTGCCTTCAGTTCAGCAGCGATGTCATTCTTATTCATTGCCTGCGCAATCTCAGCCAGAGCATTACAATCCATGATATACAGGCTCATCAGCCCGACGTCGGCCAGCTTCATCATGTGATGTTCAGGATCATAGGCAATGCTGTCATACATCGGCGAATCATCCAGTCCGGATTCGAATTTTGCACCCAGCATTTGGTTGATTGCCCTTTTTTCCAGATTCCCCATTTCCGGGGTAGTCGGAATGGGATCTGAGCCCCAGCAAAGGTATCCATTGGCATCGCGGTTCTTCGGCCACCAGCGGTTCCAGGTCAGCAGGTCATCAAACAGGAGATTCAGTATCCATTTATCCTGGTATTTCTTGTAGATGGCATTGACCACCATGGAGCCAACCGGCGGCTGCGAACGATCTGTGCTCTTGTGATTTCCAGAGGTAAAATTCGGGACAAATCCATCTGAGGTGATCTCTTTTGTTATAGCGATCAGATTGGCATAGGCAAGATCCTTATTATCCATCGATAACTGATAGCACCCAAAATAGGTATCCCATTCAAAAAGCACGTATCCCTGACCCTGACACCAGGCACGGCTCACCGGCGTAAAAACCCGGTCGCCCGTTGCATCATATATGGTATTCCAGGCAATAACCGACTGCATGGCATCGTACAAATTGCTGTTTGCACCATAACCTGCCTTCATTTCATCGTGTTTCTTCGCGGCCAGGCTGATCGTTTTTTCAATGTCAGCAATTGTTACCGTCTTTTGAGTGGAAATGCCGAGTTTAGCGGTAAGTTTTATAACATTGCCCATCCCTGCTGTGGTATAGAAATCAGGCACCCGGCCATCCTTACCATACTTCATCTCCGGAATCATAATCAGATAAGTCGAATCATTAGGCCTGTCGTTGGCAAAAAGCACCATCAGGTCATTCCCGGAAGCTGCCGTTTGCATCCTGATATTCATTCCTTTCCATTTGATCATCATATCGGAATAGGAACCATCGTATGCATGACCAAAAGGAGTGATCACCAGGCCGGGAATTTCATTATCACCCAGATGAGGATTGGCGACCGTATCCTTACCGCAAACGATCTGGAAATTGATGGATTGGCCCTGGGGCAATAAAATCTGTGACAACACATTTTCCGCATCCCAGTTATTCCATCCTTTTCGTAACCGGTTGTTAAGTTCGGTGTACTCTTTCGAGGCCTTCCAGGCTGATTTTCCAACATCCGCCGTACTTATCTTTTCATACGGAATCGGGTAAGCGGTGATCCATACTTCGGGCTTAAATTCCGACACGCCGTTCTTCATAACCAGCACGGTTGCATCGATTTTAGCACCAATCATATCAGGAGTGAGCGGCACATAATAGGTATAGTTCGATCCGGTAGTCTGTACAGGATATTCCCATGCATTGCTCCGGTACGAAAGGCTCCGGTCGGGTGCTCCTACCGGTTTGCCGTTCACGCGGATGGCAGCATAGGCTCCTTCATCGCCGTGTTTGCCATTCAGTGCGATTGCCAGGTAGCTTCCTTTGGGTATTTCGTTCAGGACAAAACTCGTTTCAAAAGCTTCTTTGGGCGTCACCTGCCTATATTGGCTGAAAAGGTTGGAGGCACGCCACCGGCTCCGGTCAACCAGCTTTCCCTTCCTGTATCCCTCTATCTCACAAACTCTTTCAGGCGATCCGGGTAAACGAACATAGCGGATCGGCTTTGTTGGATCCAGGATAACTGACATTTCTTTGCCGGCGATCATGTTAACCGGAGTCCAGTTTTTCAGGTCGGCCGAAACCTCAACCTCAATGCCATACCAGGAGGTAAAAGGCTGGAGGCTCCTTTCTTCGCCGATGATAAACTTAATACTGTCCAATGAGACTGGCCGGCCCAGATCAATCCGGAGTGATCCCAGGTTTATCCTGATATCGTTCCTGCCCCAGCGGCGACCGGGATAAAAAGCTGTTTTACTATCACCGTCAAACAAATACTTATCCCATAAACCCCGGTCGATGAATAATTCCTGATTAACAAAAGCATCGCGGGCTTTCTGAACCTGCGATATGAAGGTTGGTCCCGAGCGGACCAGCGATCGGGCCTCCAGGGCATTATTATCAGCTGCAAAGCAGGTGGCTTCATACAGCGCCTCCGCATCGGCCGGTACAGGAACTGACTTCAGATCGCCCAGCTTCCGGTGATATTTTTCTTTTAAAGGTTTCCCAGGAAAAACAACTTCTGAAGATTTCCCATTGATACGAACCGTTTTCTTCGCCCCCGGGAATCCCAGTAAATTTATTTTCACCGGTTTTCCGGCAACATTCTGAACAACCTCATAATCACAGCCCTCAATCACAGGTCCATCTTGCTTTGAAGTGGTCGCTATCAGCAGGCACGACCGAAAAGGCAGCACCTCAACAGTAACAGATTCCCCTTTCTTATACCGGCCGATCAGTCGCTCAACCGGATGAAGTTGCCTAAGCTCAATAGCAGATCCTTTGGTAAGACCGATTTCCTCATCAAGCCGGATAGTTCTGGTCATCGGTAGCCACGTATTATTCCTGAGTGTTATGAGCCTCGTCTGTCCATCGCCTCTTGATACCGCCTTGTCGCCATATTTCTCTTCCGGTAGAATGATCCCGTTTACCAGAATATCCTTGTATTTTCTTGCCAGATTGAATATCGAGGCTAGTCTGGGGTATTCATCATCCCTCAAAAACCATGGATTTCCATAGATCTGCGGCGCCAGAATTAGATTGCGGTTAAAGGCCTGAAGTATCAGATCATCCTCCCAGTAATCCAGACAGGAAGAGAGGCAAACGCCATGATCTTCCGTCAGACGCTGAAGTTCAGGGACCAACTCC
>CAILAQ010000617.1 GCA_903832165.1 uncultured Bacteroidota bacterium
ACCCCCGATGATCAATGTTTTTGCGGAGATGCCACTGGGAACGGATATTTCGCTCACCGACTCCATTGCCCGTGTGATGGAAGTAAAAACCCGCGAAGTGCTGGGTGCTAGAATAAAGCTGGTAAAATCGATGCTCACCATGGTGGGCACGGGTGTGCGCCGCGACAATGAATTTGGTACCGGGGAGACTCCGAACCGTGCCCAGATACAATTGAATTTTGTTGACTATGAATTCCGTAACGGCGTTAATACCAACAATATAATGCAGGATTTGAGTAATGCATTTGTCGGCCAGTATCCCGGTATCGAGTTTTATCTCGAAAAGCAGGAATCGGGCCCGCCAACAGGAAATCCCATCAATATAGAAATTGCAGGTAAGCAGTTTGACCAGTTGCTTGCTTATGCTGATACGGTGCGAAACAAAATAGAAGCTTCCGGAATCCAGGGTATTGAAGGTTTGAAAGCCGATATTGAGCTGGGCAAGCCTGAATTACTGGTAAAAATCAATCGTGATAAAGCACAGCGATATGGCCTGTCGACCATGGTTATTGCATCAACAATCCGTACAGCGCTGTATGGCAAGGAGATATCGAACTTTAAAATCGGGGAAGATGAATATCCGATTGAGATCCGTTTAGCCGAAGGGTATCGTTATGATTTGAGCAGTCTGATGAATCAGAAGGTGACCTCAATAAACATGTCGACCGGCCAGATGATTCAGGTCCCGATTTCGGCGGTGGCAGATTTCACTTACAGCACCACCTTCGGATCGGTTAACCGAAAAGACGTTGAGCGCGTGGTAACATTGTATTCCAATGCAAAAGCCGGCTACAATGCCACCTCCATCAATAAGGAGCTGATCACTTTACTGAAAGAAATGCCGCTGCCTGAAGGATATGCGATACATTTCACCGGCGAACAGGAGCAAACCGAAAGCAGCTCAGTGTTCATGCTGGAAGCGATGTTACTTGTTCTGGCCCTGATCTTTGTGATTCTGGTTACCCAGTTCAACTCCTTTGGTAAAACGATGATCATCCTTACGGGGATCTTCTTCAGCATTATCGGGGTATTCTTTGGCCTGGCCCTGTTCAAGCTCGATTTTATCATCATCATGACCGGGATCGGGATCATTGCGCTGGCTGGGATTGTAGTCAAGAACGGGATCGTGCTCGTGGATTATATTTCACTGCTGAAGGAGCGGAAACGATTGGAATTGGGATTGGAGAGCGGCGCTCCGCTGGCGAAAGAAGTATCACAGGAGTGTATCATTGAGGGGGGTCAAACGCGTTTACGGCCGGTTATCATGACCGCTCTCACCACTATATTAGGTATGCTGCCTTTGGCTATCGGTCTGAATATCGACCTGATCGGGCTATTTACCGAGTTTAAGCCGAACATCTATTTCGGGGGCGACAACGTACTGTTCTGGGGTCCGATGTCGCAGGCTATTATTTTCGGTCTGGTATTCTCCACCTTCCTCACGCTGGTCATTGTACCGGTGATGTATCAGGTTGGACAGCAGATGAATATCAGGCTATCACCGAAGAAAAGAAGGGCATTAAAAGAAAGAAGTTAGAGATTCGAATGAAGAATTCCGAATTCCGAAGTAGGAGATTCAGGGCACCATGAAGTAGGATTTACACTTCATGAATACTTGATACTCTAACTTCGGAATTCGGAATTCTAATTTGGAATCTACTACTTCATCTACTTTCCTCTGGTGACGTACTTGGTGAGCAAGGTAATCTCCGAAGCTGACAAGCCTGCTCGGTTAGTCATGTTTGGCAAAATGGTTCTCCATTGGGCAGGCGTGTAATTCTCTGGAACCGGGAGGTTATGACATCTGTCGCAATTGTTAATGAACAAGGTTCTCCCCGACTGCAGATCAGCAAGAGTGGCGGTGGCCGTAGCATCAGCGGCAGTTGGGACATAAGCATTAGAACCAGGGGTGGAGACTTTTGAGCATCCGGAGATAGCTGTGGCAAGTAATAAGGCAAACAGCAATTGGGAACCTGACTTGAGGACTTTCATTGTTTAGGATCTTTAATTAATGCAAATATGTAGTTATTTAGTTGCATTAACTTTTTGGCGCATCCGATAATTGCGTACGAGTTCACATTATTGGTATTCGGGTAGTAAACAGGTCTCGGAGCGACTGCGAAAAGGTCCCCGCTTATGGAATGCCGCGGTATGCGACGGGGTCCCCGCTTCCGGCTGCGCCTGTGCGGGGATGACAACTCTTCGATGCACACTTGATTCTCCACCCTCGGAATCCGGAACTCTGAATTGGAATCTACTACTTCAAAATTATCTCACCAATACCATCTTGCCGGTTTCCTGTTTCGTGCCGATAGTCAGCCTGTAAACGTAAGTACCGGGGTTGACATCGCGGTTCGATTGATCGCGGGCGTTCCAGTAGTAAGTAAAAGAACCGGGCAGCATGGTTTTATTGATCAGCTCCATTACTTTACGGCCGGAGAAATCATAAACTGCAAGGGTTACAGGCACTTCTTCCGGAACTTTGAATGATATGCCGGTTGAACGGCGGAACGGGTTGGGAAAATTCGTGCTTTTAACGGTACTGGTATCCGGGCTCATGGTTGAGATCGGTACAGTGGCAAACTGAACCTGGTTATAGGCATCGGTCACCATCAGGTTAACATTCCACTGCTTGTCTTTTTCATTGACAACGCCGCTGAGGGTACCATCTTCGGAGACCGAAATGTTATCGGGAGATTTCAATGGCGAAAAGGTGATGGCATAATTTTCGATCATCAGCTGGTTATCGCTGATCGAGGCAATCTTATACAGGCTCTGATCCCCGTTGGATATTCCCACTTCCCATTTATAATCGGTTGATGGAACGGTCCGCTTGCCGTAAAGGAATTCTATCCGGCCATCGGAATGGAGCCTGGCGCTCACTTTAACCGGATTAACTTTCAAACCGGTATATACCGAGGCGTTCCATTCGAAGGTAACCATACTGTCGGTAGTTGCATAAATAAAGGCATCTCCCGGCACATTCACCTGAATATCAGCTCCGAAAGGCATGATACATTTCTTCACCTTGAATGCCACATCCTGATTTACCACATAGGGATAAGCAATGTATTCATTACTGTAGAAGTAGAGTGTTCCTCTGATATCGGCGCCTATGCTCTTATACTTTTCTCCGAAGAAGGGAAATTCAAAAGGCAAACTGATCCGCTGAAAGGGTTTTTCATTTTTAAAATCCGACAGGGTATCTCCCACGACATCTTCGAACTGCTGTGTGTATGACTTTTCCTGATAATCCTTAACGAGCGACCACCTGTAGGGTGGCTGGCCTCCGCTGGCCGATAACTGGCCAAAGAATGGCTTTCCGGGTACAATATTGGTGATGGCGGGTTTCTCCACCTTCAGCTTGTTAAAGTTCAGGTTCTCGCTCAGGGTAACATAGGTAAGTCCATTATTGACAACCGGCACTTTCTTCCATCCGGAGACCACCTCATCGGCACTGGTTTGATAATTAATAACGGAAAATTCATCTACCTGTCCGGTTGCCACTCCTGCCGGATCTTTTTCCTCGACAATAAGGAAAAATTTCACCGGAGCGCCCGGCTGCAGGGAATTCAGCAGCGGAGTAATATCCAGTCCGAATTCGAAGCGCTTGCTGTCCGTTGGATTTTCGGTATCGGTGAGGGGAGTATTATCGCCCTGGAAATTAAAAATCGGGAAACTCATGGTTTGCTGCGGCCTGTTTGCGGTTGTGTCGGTTGAAAAGCCGGCCTGTATGCTGATTTTCTTCCGCATCGTGTGCCTCATGACAACTTTCATGGTAAGTGCAGGGTGATAGGTTTTCATCACCTCGGGAATGTGAACTGACCGGTTCCAGATTCCCCCGTGGTTTCCGTCGCGGGCAACCACGCTATAAAGAATATATGATTTTCCGCCTTTATTCCACCATTCGCTCCAGCTGTTCACTGCCATAAATGCGCCGATCTCCCAGTCGTTCAAATCGACGATTCCGTCACCGGTAATATCGATATCATTGGTATATTTTCCGTCGTTGTTCAGATCGAGCCGGACAGAATCATTGTATCCGGCAATGGTCAGGGCATGGCCGACATTATTCCCGAAGGTCCAGATTACCGGCCAGACTTCCTTGGTATCGGGATCAGTCCATTCGTGGGTATCCATGCGGTCGGAAGAGATCTGAATGCTGGCAACTCCGCCAACAGGGGAATCTTCAAAATGGTTGACCAGATATTGCTTGAAGATGGCGAGTTGTTCGGGTGTACCAACCTGCAATGAATAATTATTCGAAATGCGGTTCTGCATCGCATTAAAATATCTGTCGTATCCTGACATCCAGATTCCGGTTCCGGTCTGATAAAAAGGATAATCCACGAAATTCGGGCATCCTGCCGCCTTAACGATTGCCCAGCTATCGAAATAGCTAACGCCCACCCCACCATTGGCGCTGTTCAGAAAATTCCAGACAAATCCGGGGGTATAGAGGCTTCCAGGGGTATCGGCAGATGTATTACGAAGCCGGTTGGTTTCATAAGTAAATACATAACCTATGCTGCTGGCCTGATTACAGCTCCAACCATACTGATTAATGATCGGCGGGAAAAATATTCTTAATGAATTATCGACCTTCGACGGGAGGCCTGTGCCACCTTTCAGGCGGTACCTTTCCGGAACCGGATAAGCAGGGTAATCGCTGCTGTTTTGCGAAAACCCGGTCGCAGCGGCAGAAACAATAAATATCAGGATAATCAGTTTTCTCATAATCAAAGTCATAAACCGCGTAAATATAGTACGGAATTTTAATCTTTGGCTAATGATCATTTTTTACCATCTTTGGAAACTTTTAATGAGGGAAGTTGTGCAAAAGCGGTTATTCATTATTCTGGCAGGTCTGGCATTATTGCTTTTGCAACCGCTATATGCACAAAAGGAAGGAGCTGTCTGGTATTTCGGCGACCATGCCGGGCTGGATTTCAACCAGCAATACCCCAAACCTCTGACCGACGGGCAAATCAGCACACATGAAGGGGTAGCATCCATAAGTGATAAGAATGGAAAGCTGCTGTTTTATACCGATGGGCAAACCGTTTACAACCGCGCCCATCAGGTGATGGAAAACGGAAGCGGGCTTCTCGGAAACATTACCTCCACTCAATCATCGATCGTTGTTCCGTGGCCGAACTCCACCACCAAGTATTGCCTTTTCACTCTCGACAAGGCAGGTAGCCCGTCGAATCCGGGCAATGGCCTGAAATATAGTATTGTTGAAATGTCGGACGCAGGGGGATTCGGTGCTGTAACGCAAAAAAACCTTTCACTGCCGGGGGTCGAAAGAGTTCTTTTTACTGAAAAGATTGCTGTTGTCAAGAATAAAGATGGAAAATCGTACTGGATCATCACCCATGAGTTTGACAACTGGGCATTTGATGAATTCAAGCTTACCGAGAACGGCCTGACATTTGAAGCCCAGGTAACTGAAGGAAGTCAGCACAGATATGACCCTAGTGACAGCAATAATCGCGGAGCCACCGGCTACCTGAAATCCTCGCCAAAGGGTGATTTTCTGGCTTTGGCGATTGAAGGAATGCATTTCTTTGAATTGTTTGCTTTTGACAACGCTACGGGAAAAATAAGATTACTGGCCAAGCTTGGCGCAGGAAGCAATACCGATCCAACGGGGGAAATCAACAATGCCTATGGTGTCGAATTCTCGCCAACCGGCAATTTCCTGTATGGTTCAACCAGGAAGGGCGGGCTTATTTATCAATGGGATATTACCCAGCCTGACCAGATTTCCATACAAAGGAGTGTACAGATTTTACGGGAGAATAATTCCATACTTGTGGGCGCACTTCAGCTCGGGCCTAACGGGAAAATATATGTCACCCTGGGAGGCCAGCCATACCTGGGGGTTATCAGTTCCCCGATCCAGAAGAACTGTAATTATATTGAGCACGGCACCACCCTGCTCGACAATGCCACCGGTGTCGGCGGAAAATCTTATTTCGGGCTACCCACTTTCCTGTCCGATTTTTTCCAGGCGGCTAAATTCTATTATGAAAGCACCTGCCAGAACGATACCACAAAATTTTATGTCTCGGCGAACAAACAGACGCTGGACGGTTTGCCGCAATGGCTGATTTACGATACAACGGGCACCACCCTTATTTCCAAGGCTGATGTAGATCCTTATACACTGGAAGGCACCCACCGGTTTACCCAGGCTGGCAGGTACATGATCAAATTCTCTGTACGCCAGTTCGGATCAGATATTACCCAGGACCAGATTATCACCATCTTTCCGCTCCCGGAGTTGAATTTCCCGGATACCACCAGCCTTTGCAAGGGCAGTCCGGCAAGGCTCGATGCCGGAGACGGGGCATTTTACCTTTGGAGGGATAATAACAACCTGAGTGTATACCGGGTCCGCGATGTGTATAATTCCGGAAACTATTTTGTTACCGTCACCCATTACAACGGATGTTCGGCCAGCGACAGCACCTTTGTAAAAGAGAAGCCCGTTCCGATCATTAAAGATCCGCATGTCTCACCTGCAGCCTGCGGCGGGACCAACGGATCGATTACCATAGAGATGGAGAAGCCGCTGGACCAATATACCTTTGTATGGAAAGATTTTCCCGATAATAAAACCAACCGGGTAACCAATCTGTCAGGAGGGCTGTATGAGGTGGCAATCACGGAGAAGTCTACGTTGTGTTCCATCACTCCAAAGCTTGCCGTATCAGAAGAAAATGCTCCTGATGTTAAAATTGTGTCGTCGATTACGGGGGCAGTCTGTGCCGGAACCAAGGTGAGCCTCACAGCAGAAGGAGCGGCCAACTACTTATGGGATACGCAGGCAAAAGATACGGTGAACAGACTGGATGTTAATCCTTGGATTACAACTACCTATCGTGTAAAAGGTTATTCGAAGGATCCGATTACACAAAAAGAGTGTTCCGGTTTTGGTGAAGTCACCATCAATGTGCTGCCTTTTACCACACCTCAGCTGGGTACCGACAAGCTGAATAATTGCATGGGGGACACGGTAAAGCTTGATGGCAGCAGTGGATTCATCGCCTGGAACTGGAGTAATGGTGAATCCACCCGGTATGTGAATATCGTAAAATCTGAACCTCAGCTTGTATTGTTTGCCACTGACAAAAACCAATGCACTTTTTCAGATACGATCAAGGTGATTGTGAAGCCGCTTCCGATTGTGAAACTTCCGAATGATACCATTGCCTGCCATGGACCGGCAATTGACCTGTCCGGCGGAACAGGAGATTCTTATTCCTGGAGCCGGGGAGATACCACTGAACATATCCAGGTATATGAAACAGGCAATTATTATCTGACGATAACTACAAACGGATGTATCAATTCCGATTCCGTAAATGTTACCATCAAGCCGCTGCCGGTAGTAGATCTGGGAAAAGACACCACGATCTGCGCTATGGACCCGATAAAGCTTTCAGGTGGCAAGGGGGATCAATATTCCTGGAGCACTGGTGATACAACCAGACAAATTCTGGCCGACGTATCGGGAATATATAAGCTGACTATCACGCTTGACGGTTGCATAAGCAGCGACGAAGTGCAACTGACTATCAAACCTTTGCCTAAAGTCGACCTGGGAAAGGATGTCATTTATTGCAAGCCAAACGCCTTACCTCTCTCAGGAGGACTGGGCGATAGTTATAAATGGAATACGGGAGCTCTTACTCAATCCATTAAACTTGACACCACAGGGCAATATATTTTGGCTATCACCAAGGACGGGTGTTCAAATTCCGATACCGTGCGGATCCAGATCAATGATCCGGCCCGGCTGGTGATTGATTCTGTTACCTCCACGCCGGTGACCTGCCCGGGAAGCCGCAACGGAAGTCTGCGGATTTATTCACGCGGCTCAGGAAAAAAATTCGAGTATAGTCTGGATGATGGCAAGACCTATTACGACAGCCCTGTTTTTGAGGGTTTATACGGCAACAACAGTTTTCAGCTGGTCGTTCGGGAAGATAGTGCCTGCACCGTAAAGTATCCGAAAGAGTTTACCTTTCAGGAGCCTGACAGTATCTATATAAAATACAAGTTGCTGTCGCCCAGCTGCGAAACCTGTCCCGACGGAGAAATCCATTTATTGGTAAGCGGAGGCACCCCCCCCTATGAAATACTCTGGTCGACCAACGACACTGTGACCTATTTATATGGAATGGCGCTCGGAAAATATCTTGTCTGGGTAACCGATGCCGCTAATTGCCGTGAACATACACTGATCGACCTGAACCTGGATTATCCTCCATTCCAGGTGCCCAACGCCTTTACGCCCAACGGCGATTCGTATAATGAAAAATGGGATATTCCTGCATTAAAAGATTTTCCCAATTGCGAAATCAAAATATTTTCCGTAGCCGGTGGCCTGATATGGGTATCAGACTCCGGGTACACGACCTCATGGGACGGAAAAGATTTGAAGGGTAATGTTTTACCCATGGGCAGCTATTATTACCTTCTGTGGCTGCAACCCGGGTTAAAACCACTTAAAGGTTCTGTCTCGATATTACGATGAAGAAAAACCTGCTATATCGCATTACACTGATAGTAATTCTGCTGGCCGCAGCATTACCGGGATTTACGCAGTTAAACTCCTTCTCCGACCAATATCTGGGAAATATGTTTCTGCTGAATCCTGCGATTGCGGGAACCGGCAGGTATGGCAATCTTTCGCTCATTTCGAGGCAGCAGTGGCTTGGCTGGGAAGGCGCGCCGGCCAGTCAGAGCGTGACTTATCAATCAAAATGGTCGAAATCCAGAGATCGTTTTAATCCGCTGGGATTTATCAATAAAGGCCAGAACATCTATTCAAACGTGGGGCTCGGAGGCGGATTTTTCCATGAATCCCATGGAGTTTTCCAGACTACCGGTATTCATCTGGATTATTCATATCACCTTTATTCCAGAAAAGGCAGGCTGTCATTCGGTTTGTCGCCTTCGGTGTTCCAGATTGGCTCGTCGACCATTATACTGGCCGATCCCAATGATCCCTATCTGCAGAATCCTGTAAAAAGTTATTTCGTTGATTTTAATGCCGGGATGCACTATTTCACCAAGCTGGGTTATGCCGGTTTGTCTCTGGTACAGCTTATGAATTCAGCCATTAAGTTCGGTAATTACGGATTTCCGGAGATCGGCGACCCGTCGCGAAATCCCGATCTTGCCCGGTCGGCCTATGCCTATGCCGGATATTTTTTCGAAATCAACCGGAGCCTGAAATTGAAAATCGAGCCGATGGTCCTTGTAAAGTTAAATGCAATCAATGGGATGCGTTTTGATGTGAGCAGTACAGTTCACCTGCTCGACAAGTTCAACGCAGGCATTTCCTACGCCTATAAAAGAGGTCTTTCGGTTTTTGCCGGTGTGCAGCTTGACAATCTCTCTTTCCGCTACCTGTTTGAAATGCCTGTTTCTACTGATCTTCCCGCCCGGTATACCAGCCACATGATCCAGCTCTCGATCAATATCGGTCAGCCGATAGAATAAAATCCATTTAGTTTAATGGTTTTGAACAAATTGTAGCTTAAATTTGTGTAATCAAGACATGCCCAGACTGCCTTTTCAAATTCTATTGATAATGAAAATATCCCTTAAACGGTTTGCAACAGCTCTGTCGCTTGTTGCGGCCTTTCTTTTGTCCACTAATTCAGCTTATAATCAACAGATTAAACTAAATCTACAGGAAATTAATCAACAGTCCGACATCATTTTGCAGGTACAGGCCGAGTCCATGGTTTCTCATTGGGTTAACCGCGAGGGTAACAGGAATATTGTTACCACCACTACATTCAGGGTGCTGGATTGCATAAAGGGCGAATTTATTAAAGATGAGCAGTTTACGCTGGAGTTTTTGGGCGGCCGGGTAGGTGATACCACGCAGTATGTTACCAGCTCAGTGAATTTTGCTCCGGGCGAAGAATCGATATTATTCCTTCCAAAAAGCCGGACACACTTAATTGGCGGATTTCAAGGAAAGATGGTAGTTTCAGGTGACAATTTATGGATTGAAGATCAAAAAGTTAACCGGGATCTGTTCATTGAAACGCTGAAAAAAGCCGGGACCGATGCGAAGGTGCTTCCCACGTTTCTGAAAAGTATCCGGAAAGAGCCATTCCATCCGGCTCCGGCAGGCCTGAAAGGCGGCAAATCCGAAAATTTAACCAATGACACCTACGCCATAACGGGCACTGTGGTAAATTTTACCGGAACCATCGATAATGATGCCGATGGCTATTTTTCCTCATTTTCCTTTTCGCTACGGGTGAACGGCGACGCGGATCCGGGACCGGCTACGGTTTATTTCAAGTTCATCTGCACCACCACCGGCCAGAGCTGGATATCAAACGACAGCTATGTTGTAACCGGAAATGCCGTTGACAATTATGATTTTGGTTTTGATCAGACTGATTTTACCGGATTGATAACTGACAATGTTCAGCTCGCTTTTACAGTTCAGCTGCTGGATGCAGCTCAAACCACAGTGCTGGCCACCGACGCAACAGTAGATGGTGATGCGGTTAAGGCTGATCCTGTTTCAGGGTCTTCAGTAAATATCACCTCGTTAACCCCTGACCAGACCTCCGCTGGGACAAGCAGCCAGATCACCATTGCCGGCACCGGATTCGGGGCCACGCAGGGAACTGGCAAGGTTGAATTCTTTTACCGGGCCGGACAGCCCAGGATTTCCGGCACTATAATCAGCTGGTCCGATACACAGATAGTTTGCGTAGTACCGGTAGCCACGATCAACAGTTACCCGGCCTCAGCCGGCAGCGGTCCGCTTACCGTGATCAACGGTGCCGGCCAGACGAGCAATGAATTTACTTTCAAGGTCACCTTCAGCTATGGAGCTCTAAAATGGTCAGGGCACAGTCTCTCTTACCGGATCAATGAGAACCTGGGCAGCATGACCGGGGAAGGTCAGGCCATCCAGAATGCGGCAGCCTCCTGGAACAGTGCAGGCGGAAATTTCCAGTACCTCTATGCCGGCACGCACACCAATATCAATCCAACAAGTAACAATAATAACGATATTGCCTGGGGCCCCCTTTCCGATAATACAACAATCGGCCAGGCATCAATCTGGTCGATTGGCACCACTGTCACCGAATGTGATATCACCTTTAATTCGAATCTGACCTGGAATTCCGGAAGCGGAAGTTTCGATGTTGAATCGATTGCACTGCATGAATTGGGCCACTGGCTGAATCTGAGGGATATATATGGTGATATCAGCGATGGAGTTTTCGACCGTGGTAAAGTGATGTATGGGTTTACCAGTTCGGGTACCCGGAAAACCACGCTGAGCACCTATGATGTGGATGGTCTGATCTGGATATACGGGACAGCCTCTACGGTTAATATATCCGGATATGTAAAAACAGCAGCCAGTGTTGCTGTTCAGGGAGTTACGCTTGGTGGACTGACCGGCAGTCCCCAGACTAACAGCAGCGGATTTTATTCCGCGGATGTTCCGATTGGGTTCAGCGCCACGGTTACTCCTGCCAAGACCGGATATTCCTTTACACCGGCCACCCGCACCTATTCCGCCCAGGCCAGCAGTGTGACCAATCAGGATTTTGTAGCTGCAGCCAGTCTGAGCAACGATGCAACCTTATCGGACCTGAAAGTAAACGGGTCTCAGGTATCGGGTTTCAGTTCTACGGTCACCGGGTACAATGTGGTATTACCTTCTGGAACAGTGACTGTACCAACTGTAACCGCAACAACAACGCATGCCAGCGCTACCAAGGTGATCACCCCGGCAGCAGCATTGCCGGGTACCTCTACCGTGGTAGTTACTGCCCAGGACGGCACCACCACCAAGACATATTCAGTGAATTTCACCGTTGCGGCGAGCGCTGATGCCACCCTATCGGATCTGAAAGTAAACGGGTCTCAGGTATCGGGTTTCAGTTCTACGGTCACCGGGTACAATGTGGTATTACCTTCTGGAACAGTGACTGTACCAACTGTAACC
>CAILAQ010000618.1 GCA_903832165.1 uncultured Bacteroidota bacterium
GTCATAGCCCGGATAGAAAACATCCCTGGTGACCAATGTATCTGCCTTATTAATTATCAGCAACCTGTATGTCTTTGGTGATGGGTCGTCACGGCCCGGTCCACCATCAGCAATCTCCAGAAAACCTTCAGGACCCGAGATCTTGCCGGAACCTTTTTCCACAATGGTCCGTCGGGCATCCTGATCATATATATTGTAACAAGGAATAACGGTCAGGCCTGGCAAAGCAGCTCCATTATCGCGATCGCGAAAATAAAAGTTTCTCGTATTTGCTTTGCCTGGCCGGCTGATCAAAGTTGTTCCGGAAACCGCCACAGTCAAGGTTACAGCCATTTTACCGGCAGACAATAACTCCTCCTTTTCATAAAAAACCATCAGGTAGAATCCAGCCGGGAGAGGTTCGATAAGGGCATTTACCCTGTGACCGATCATCTTACTGTCTTCTGGCAGGAGAATGCGGCCTGATTTAAAGGCATGTATCCGTAATAAGCGGCTCAGTTTATCCGACGGCTCAAGGTTGTCCCAATCCGTATAATAAGACAAGGCACTCATCCTGAAAATCTTATAATTCAAACTTTTGATATTCCTGTACTGAATACTCACCGGAAAAACAGTCATCGGAATCTGGCAGGACTCGGATAGCACAGAAAGCTCAGGTTTTATCAGTGTATTGAGGAGATTCAGGCACCTCTTGCCAGCCATGGTTGATGCCCAGGTTTGCGATCTGGTAAGCCAACCGGCAGCAATAGTTCTTTCATTCGAATATAGCTGGGTATCCTTATGATTGATTTCAAACAAATTACCCCGGTCCAGATGATATTGGGCAATAGCCTCATAAACAATAGCATTCGCACTATCCTGCCCCAGACTTCCAGCCAATCTCAATAACCCGGATTCATAAAGACTGTCACGCGAAACATTACATGATTGTTCATGAGCAAAATGCAAACGGCGCAGATCTATAGCTGGCAGAGACGTTTTACCGGCCCTCTCCAGCAAGGCTCCATACCATTTCAAGGCCAACAAATACGAACTCTTTCCGGAACCTGTGGTTTGTCTGACCAAATTAATAAATCCCGTTTTGCCGGCGAAAAGTTCTTTAGAGCAAAAGACAGAGGGCTTGAGGTCCGGGAGGTTAAATTCCCCGGCATATTCAACAAAATCAAGCACCCGGGTGACCAGAACATCATATAAGGCTGGTTTATTCAGTGTATCCGCCAGATTTCCAGTCCACAGGTCGGGCATGGAACCCACTTTTACTGAAGCAAGTTGTTCTCCCTTAGCAAGGGACAATTCATAATTTTCAAGGATAACTTTATAAAAGCGCTCAGGCGACCATTTCTTAACCGCCTGGTCACCATTCAGCTCTTCATTCGGATTCTGGCTGATCTGCCAGCGATTAGCTGAATAATATCGATAATACATTTCAGCCAGCATACTGTACTTCAGTGAACCCTGTACGATTCTTTGATCTGGCAGTTCCTTCTCCAGGAAGCTGATCGCTGAAAGTTGCCCGTCCTCCTCCAATTGCTGAATATATTTGAGTTTATAAATCAAAGCCCTGATCTCGGTGGAAGGATCTGCCTGATTCTTTACCTGGGAATAAATCTGGTTAACCAGTAGCAAAGCCGATCTGTACAAACCCTGACCTTCCAAAGAATCAATCCTCAGCCAGATTTTTTTATCAAAATCCGGATTTGAAACCGGGGTGGCCAAGAGGCTGACTCCTGCAATTACAATCAAAAAATAGAGGATCCTTTTCATAATATTCGCTTTAATCAGGCAGTGCAATTCTCCTGCCAAAGTTAATCATCCCGCACTAACTATGGAATCGGCTCATTCTGTTAACTTTGCTTGAAATTGCAAATATAGTTATGATCAGATCGATGACCGGATTCGGAAAAGTTACTGCTGACCTGGGTTCCAGGACAGTAAATGTTGAGGTTAAGTGCTTGAACAGCAAGCAGGCTGACTTATATATAAAATTACCCGCCATGTACCGGGAAGGTGAAAATCAAGTCAGAAATGAATTAAGCCGCACCCTGCAGCGTGGAAAAATCGAGGTAGCTGTATGGTTTGAATCCACCGGAAATGAGCGGAATGTTTCAATTAACCAGGCTATTATCGTTGATTACCTTGACCAGCTTAAACAAATGGAACCATCGGTAACCATGCCGGGAAACGACATCCTGCTGCCGTTGATCATGCGCCTTCCGGATGTCATTAAAGTTGACAAGCAAGACTTTGATGAAGCTGAATGGTCAAAATTATTCGCAACCATCCAGCTGGCCATTGGTCTGGTCGAAGAATTCAGGCTGCAGGAAGGACGATCCATCGGTGAAGATTTCAAAACCAGAATCCGACTGATCATGGAAGGTGTCACCCGGATCAGAGCCATTGAGAAGAACCGCATCGAAAGATTGCGCGAAAGGATGAGCAGCGCCCTTACCGATATCGTTGAACGAATAAAGGTTGATCAGAATCGGTTTGA
>CAILAQ010000619.1 GCA_903832165.1 uncultured Bacteroidota bacterium
CCAATATTATTTACGGTGGCAGCTTATTTTCTGCCAAAGTTACCCAGTGGGATTTTCGATCAGGTTATGGCTCTTCCCTATCACTTGTATGTCTTGACTACAAGCGGCACAAACGTTTCGGAATCAAGACCCATGGCTTACGGAACGGCCTTTGTTCTTATTATGATCGTACTTATTTTGAACCTTCTCGCTAACCTGGTTCGCAGGATTGCCGGAAAAAAAACCAAGATGAACTGATATGCCTGATTATAAAGTAGAAGTCAAGAATCTGGACCTCTTTTATGGCGATTTCCAGGCGCTCAAGAATATAAATTTTACAGCGGAAGCCAATACTGTTTCAGCTTTTATCGGACCTTCAGGTTGCGGAAAATCAACTTTGCTCCGTATGTTTAATCGCATGAACGATTTGATTGACGGGGTGCGTTTTACCGGGGATATATATATTGACGGCAAAGATGTTTTTGCAAAAAATATTGATGTCGACAGTCTTAGGAAATCAGTAGGGATGGTTTTTCAGAAACCTAACCCATTTCCTAAAACTATATTTGAAAACGTGGCCTACGGACTGAGAGTAAATGGCATTAACGATAAGCATTTTATTGAAAAAAAAGTAATAGAAGCCATTAAGAAAGCTGCACTGTGGGATGAAGTAAAAGATAAACTCAAAAAATCAGCGATGGACCTTTCCGGAGGTCAGCAGCAACGTTTGTGCATTGCCAGGACTCTTGCTGTTGAACCGGCTTTAATTTTGATGGATGAACCGGCTTCAGCCCTCGACCCCATTTCAACGGGCAAAATTGAAGACCTTATATTTGAGTTAAAAAATCAATATACAATCATTATCGTTACGCATAACCTGCAACAGGCCGGCAGGATAAGTGATTATACCGCCTTTTTCTATCTTGGTGAACTGGTGGAATGGAATAAAACCAAGATTATATTTACAAATCCGTCTGATTTACGGACTCAAAATTATATAACTGGCCGCTTCGGTTGAAAATAAAATACGATGACACATATCCCAAATGAATTAGGGGCTTTAAAAAACAGCCTTATCGAAATGGGGAGCCTGGTAATTAATCAATTGGTAAAAACCAGAGCTGCCATGGAAAACTTTGACCAGGAACTTGTTGAAGAAATTTCACGAAGTGAACGCAGGGTCGATGCTTATGAGCTTAAGATTAATCTTGATTGTGAAAATATACTCGCCTTATTCTGCCCTGTTGCCCACGACCTCAGGTTTGTTCTTGCGGCATTGAAAATTAATTACAATCTCGAAAGAATCGGCGATTATGCTTTTAATATTTCGACCGTGCTTCGAGATCTTGATAAACCTATAGATCCTGAGTGCCTTAAAGAAATGCATATTACTGAAATGTTTAAGATTTCCCTTAGTATGCTCCAAATCATGGCCAAAGCATTCGAAAATGATGATGCCCTGGCTGCAAGGCAAGTCTTTAAAAAGGATAACAAGCTTGACGAGATCAAGATGAAGTCAAACTCTATCGCTGCGGATCTAATAATTCGTAAGCCTGAAGAAACCCTGACCATCCTCAGCCTTTTATCGGTAATCCGCAAACTGGAACGGGTTGGGGACCAGACAAAAAACATGGCCGAAGAATTGATCTTTCATCTGGAGGCTAAGGTGCTCAGGCACGCAAAAAAGAAGTCCTGAGAACTACCATTTCAGAATTCATTCATAAAAATTAATCTCTTCTTAACATAAGAAGGGATATTTGACGATAAGGAAATGATAACTTAATGTTAATCAGAGTTATTATGGCTTTTTTTGATCTTGGTTATATCAATAAAACTTATCAAAGATGAAAAGAATCCATACAGCCGCTTTGACAGCCATTTTAGTTGGAATTATAACAGGACCCGGGTTTACCCAGGCCACAAAATCTCAAAAAAGCACACAACCATCAGTACAATATGCAGATTCTATTCTAAAAGCAGCAAATGCTAAATCTGAGGCGGACTTTACAGTACCCTCTTTTACAAGATTAAAGAAAGCGATCGTGCTTGCAGGTGCTGGTACAGAGGCAGCCAAGATGAGCAACCTTGCGGATGCATTGAAAAATCTCGAATCAAAAGAGACTCCCTATAGTATCGTGGCTAACATCTCCGCAGATCCCACAACGAAAATGGCATTTAACTGGTTTACAAATCCAGGAGTAACTGGAACTAAAGTTCAGGTAATACGGGGTGTGGGTAACAACTCCAACCAGTTTTTAAAACCGGTCAAGACAGTATATTCTACTGGTTTTGCAGTTGATCAGCTCAACTATTGTATACTAGAAAATGGGCTTTTAACTTTGGCAGGGATTCCAGATAACAGCAAAAAAAATTATCGTGCTAATAAAGCATTAGTCACCGGCCTCAAACCGAATACCACCTATTCATACCGGGTGGGTAAGGAAGGAAACTGGAGCGAAACTGGCACATTTAAGACCGGGGCAAGAAGAAAAAATGAATTCTCCTTTATCTACACCACGGATCCACAAGCCAATACGGATGACATGTTCAATATTTCGCAAAAAACCACGCATGCTGCACTTCGCACAAACCCGGATGCAAATTTCTGGTTGAATTGTGGCGACCTGGTTCAAACACCAGGAAGTGAAAATTCCGAATGGGAATGGGAACAGTTCTTCCTGACCCAGCAGGATATTTTCCTTCATATCCCGTTTGCACCGGTTCTAGGCAACC
>CAILAQ010000620.1 GCA_903832165.1 uncultured Bacteroidota bacterium
AGGTTCAGAAACTGCCCCATATTAACTTTCTTAAACAATATCGTATTGTATTGTATCGTCACGTTGGCACCCAGCAAAGCATTCATTTGCTTACCGGGTTTTATACCCCACCGGGCTGCATTGATCAGGGTGGTATCCAATACAAACCTGAACTGACCACTCACCGGAGACATGTTGATCGTTAATTTGGGATTTGGCCGATAAGTCAAACCGAGGCTGATGGCCAGATCGGCAGGAGCCATGAACTTGGAAACCGGCACCGAATCGTTTGGAAAAGCATATCCCCTGAAACTTTGTGTAGCGAATGTTGAACCTAAGGTATAATCGAATTTTTTAAAGGCCTTATGAGACAAGGTAGATACCATGTATATCTTGTCATTGCTTTTGCGCAAAGGCAGCAATTCAGTCTTCTGCAATCCATAAACAAACCAGAAATGGTTATCCCACCTGACATTCCGTTTGGCATAATTTGCCCAGGCTTTAAAATCGGTGGTCAGGGAAGTATTGTTGTTTCCCCCTTTGGCCCAATTGATCATCATGTTCTGGTTGAAGATCAAATTCAATTCTGCTCTTTTGCTCCAGGCCCTGAAAGGAGGCACAGCATCCTTGCGCCGGGCAATCCTTGCTTTATTCTTATCCTGCCAGTTAATTGAAATCAATTGAGGTTCGCCCTGCTTCCTGAGCATGTGTTTGAGCATCAAATCATCGCCCACCCACATATAAATCGTATGATTATCAAGTGTTCGTGCATAAAGTTTGACGGAATCTTCCGAACCGTTCATCACAAAAAATGCAGTTGAATCCACTTTCCCCTTTTTTAGAATATAAGGAATGGTATCATTCTTTCCATTTACAATATTAAAAAAAGCAGAGTCATTAACCAGGTGCCCAACCAGCCGTTCCATGGTAGATTTGAGAACCAGCGGGTTTGGGCTGTATGCCGTATCTTCAAAAATGATGTCAGCAAGTTCCTTAATTGAGCTTCGGATCGAATCGTCCTCTATGATTCCAATCGGGTCATAAAAAGTCGATCTCTGACGGCGGTTGAAATCCCGGTAATTCAGATAACGCCGCATCCGTTCGGCCGAATCCACCTTTTGACGGTAAATCTCCTGATTTAACGATGAATTCAGTGAATCGCGGTCAAATTCCAGACGGGCAATCATATTTGTCATGATTATGCTGTCATGCCTTTTCAGCAGCAGGATCGAATCCCTGACCTTTAAAAGCTGCAGGAGAGAGTCGCGGGAAACATTCAGAATTTCCTTGCCGGCCACATTTTTCTCATTCACCTGAGAGAACAGTGAATGAGAGGGCAGCGATAGAAATATCACTATATAAATAAGGAAGAACTTTCTCATCTGTCGAATTTTTGCCTTTCAATTTGCAAAACTACAAAACCCATGCCCAATAATTCGTTATCGATTAGATCAAATCCGTTAAATTTTCGAAATTTGTACCGAATATATGAACGTATCAGCCCTCATATCTATTTTAGCGACTCAGGTTTTTCGTAACCTGAAGGAACGCGATTCGTTCTAAAACGGGTATCGGGTATCAGGTATCGGGTGTCAGGTATCGGGTGTCAGGTGTAAGACCCTCCACGTTGAAGTCTGGTTTTAATCATAAAACTTCAGAAATCTTTTTCCTTAATTCCTCTTACTAATTTCTGCCCTCTGCCTTTTGCCCTCTGCCCTACCTGAGCCTTGAGCCTTTATATGATACCCGACACCCTTCTTCACCAATTTCCCAAACTATTAAGTATTTAAGTTATGTTACCGTCCTGTGAACCATACAAAATAAAAATGATCGAGCCGTTATATCGCAGTTCACGTGAAGAACGTGAAATCTGGATCCGCGAGGCTCGTTATAATATCTTCAACCTGAAAAGCGATCAGGTATTTATTGATTTTCTTACCGATTCCGGTACAGGAGCCATGAGCGATCGCCAATGGGCAGCCATCATGTCAGGCGATGAGTCCTATGCCGGTTCCCGATCTTTCCATGGATTAAAAGACACCGTTAAAGAGCTGACCGGCTTTGAATATTTATTGCCAACCCACCAGGGAAGAGCTGCCGAAAATGTACTGTTTTCCGTTTTGGTTAAGGAAGGCCAGCTGGTTCCGGGAAATGCTCATTTCGATACCACTAAAGGACATATCGAATTCCGTAAGGCGATCGCTGTCGATTGCACTATTGACGAGGCCTATGACACATCAAAGCCACATCCGTTCAAGGGGAATGTCAATATCAACAAGCTTGATGAGTTAATGAAATCATCGGCCGATAATGTCTCTTTCATCCTGATAACGGCCACTTGCAATACTGCCGGCGGTCAACCGGTTTCGATGGAAAACATCCGTCAGGCAAGAAAACTTGCTGACAAATATGGCAAGTTGCTGATCATAGATGCGGCAAGATTTGCAGAAAACGCCTATTTCATTAAAACTCGTGAAGAAGGATATCAGACCAAATCAATCCGGAGCATCGTTTTGGAAATGTTTTCATTATTCGACGGAGCCACCATGTCGGCTAAGAAAGACGGCATTGTGAATATCGGCGGATTTATTGCCCTTAAAGACAAGAAGATCTACCAGGAAGCCTCTACGTTCAACATCATGTTTGAGGGTTTTCTGACCTATGGCGGCCAGGCCGGTCGTGACATGGCAGCGCTGGCTCAAGGATTGAAGGAAGCAACTGAATTCGACTATCTGGAGTCGCGGGTCTCTCAGGTTGCTTACCTGGGCGAAAAAATGAAAGGTTACGGAGTGCCTGTTCAGGAACCGTTTGGCGGACATGCGATATTCATTGATGCGCTTAAGTTCTTTCCTCAGATTCCTCGTGAAGAGTTCCCCGGACAAACACTGGTGGTTGAGCTTTACAAAGCAGGAGGAATCCGCTGCGCCGAAATTGGGTCACTCATGGCCGATCGTGATCCGATAACCAGGGAAAACCGGTATCCTGCCCTGGAACTGGTGAGGCTGGCTATTCCGCGACGCGCCTATACGAATAATCACATGGATTATGCCGCCGCAGCTGTGGGGCAGGCTTTTGAATCAGCGCAGAAAATACTCCGTGGCTACCGCCTGACTTCAGAAGCACCTATAATGCGACACTTTACCATGGAGCTCGAACCTGTCGGAAATTAGCGCTTTGCGCGTATCCGACCGGAATTCGACCAGGCCCTGAATTCAGGTGCATACAGACTCGTGGCCGTGGCATAACCGCCAAAATAACTGCCGGCCTGTTCAACGATAGCCTGATATTCAATCGTGCTTAAGCCTTTCGGAAGTTCCGTAAGATAATAGACCAGGGATTCAGGCTCTCTGGACTGGTAATACCACAACCCACGGAGGTATTGATATCCCGACAGTGCCCTGACCGGCATTATTCCGGTTCCAAGGTTGTCCCTGACTTCAATATAGCTGAGTTCGCGATCGGATTTTATGTCAAGCCTGATACGGATCCGATCGCCGACTTTTATCGTCTGACCATTACTGATCGCAATCCAGGTTCCTCTTGCATCCTGAATCATGACCTCACGCATAACAGACAGTGGCCCTCCGGTTGCTGAAAGTTTATCAAGCCTATAATTACCAAGCGTATAAAGGGTTCCCCATGCCGGTCCTCCGGCAGTTTGAGTGACTTCCAAAATTTTGGATTTCGGCATATCCTGCGGCTTCTTCCAATCGAAACGATAGTAACCCGTTACGCCTGAACTTCCTGTTTTTATCCTGAGCGGGGAATATTCCTCACTGCCCCACTTCATACCGACAGATGCCGGTTGAATTGATTGGCTGGTGCCATAGAACAGCAGGGATTTCGCAGCCCAGGCCGCAACCATTCCGTTGCCCCAGTCTCTTCCGCGCTTTTGATGGATCAGGTAGATCTTAAGCTCATCGAGATCCTGACGCCCCTCTTCGATGCCGGCAAAAAGCTCAATCATTCGGCTTTGCATCCATAAATCCCAATTAAACCAGGAAGATCCGAACCCCTTTCTTGGCCAATACATACCCCACTGCTCATCAGTCTTGGCGCATTCACGCAGAGAGTTATAAATCGGCATTGCCATTGCCTTTTTTCCGCGCTGGACACAGGCGATTGCCATCAGGGCTTGCAGGCCGGGATCATGCTCGGTCCATTCAATCGAAATCCTTTCATTGAAGTGCATCCATGCAATCTCGTTCGCCGGATCCATTGTCAATCCGGAGAAGAAGCTTCTGGCATACAGGTAATGGATCACCATCGGATTCAGCTGAACTTTCTGCGGACTGACGGAGTCAATGCGCATTACCTCGCGAAACTGTCTGTACATCCATTTATCCATCTCCTCAATCGCGCGGGTAACCATGTAATCACCACGCTGGGTAGTGGTTACATCAAAAATACCTCGCAGTCTCATCTCTCCGAAACCAGCAATAATCTGCTGCGTCATGAATAAATCAGTGCCCATACCCTTAAACCAGGGCCAGGTACCATCCTGATTCTGAAGGTTCGACAACTTCTCAAGCACGTAAGCCATCTCAAGTCCCCTGGTATCCTGGTTCATCCATTCACGGATCTGTTGTACTCGCTCTTTCTGCTTTTCAGGAACAGAATCGCTCAGGAATTTTTTCGCAACTCCCGGGAATTTATCAGCAATGCTGCCGGTGAGACAAGCAAGATATAGCCTGCTGAACCAGTATTCCGAACAATCACGCTCCTGTTTATTGACTACCGGCAAGGATTGCAGAATCTGCCAGGCCGGAGTTGTGGTGACCTCATAAACAGCCTCTGTTGGCTCGCCTTCAATTTTCAATATCTTTTTGCCGGGTTTTGAGAAGAAAAATGGCTGTGCGCTCCAAAGCTGAACCTCATCGGAAAAAACTTTAATAGTATCCGTTAATCCATCCGACTGATCCGATGAAGAAGATTGCAACGTATACCTGACTGGTTCTGCTTTTCCCGCTGTAAAAGTCCAGGCGAAAGGGATCGCCTGACCTGCGCTTAAGCTGGATTTCAGATCAGGATAAACTTTTAAAAGACCGCCTGTGGTATCCGTTAAACTAAGCTTTGTGACCGCTTTCCGGGGTCCTTTACCGTACCAGCCTAACCTGGCTGCCAAATCAACAGTATCGCCCTTTCGCATAAATTCGGGAAAATTTGGCCTTAGCATTAACTCTTTAGATGATTTGAAACGATGTTCCATATTTCCGAAAGCCACGTTCCTGTCATGGCCGGTTACCATGGCCTTCCATTCGGTGAAAACTTCCGGCACCTTGAAATTGACCTCAGCAAGTCCATTCTTATCTGTTTGGATATTCCCGTTAAACACTGCAGTTTCCCGGAAATCACTTCTGATAACAACCTCACTGCTCCCTCCCGCACTCTCATCAACTCCCTTAACATCATTAACTTCATTAACTCCTTTAACATTCCTCACTGCAGCTGCGTCATTAGCCAATTCTCCTCTCTCTCCGCCCCTCCCTGCGGCTGGCTGGGCCATGGCCATTTTCATCACCGGCGCATCCATCCGGCTGATGCCATAGTATCCCAGGCCAAACCAGTTTATGGATACCGGCTCAATATCCGGCACATCGATTATGTTAACTGATGGCTCAGACAAAGTGACAGAATTCTCGCTTCCCTGCCACATTCCCTGGTACCAGGGTCCGCCGAAGAAAGAACCTCTGATCAGTTGCGTCCAATGATGAGGATTGATCAGATCAAGCGAAGCATCATAAACTGTGATCCCCAAAGAAGCCTTCGCCGGAGCTCCATTCTGATCCTTGACCTGTATTTTTATCCTGACACTGTCACCCGGTTTCACCGCAATAAGGTTCTCCAGCCCCGAAATATTCAGTTCTGAATTTTTCCAGGGAATCGAAATCGGAAAGATCTTCTCAAGAATTCGGTTCGAGACAACTGTGATCACATGCAGATGAGCTCCTCCCTGCCAATCATCGGTAATTTCCCAATCCAATTTCTGCGTTTTCTTATCAACTGAGCACCAAACAGTTAACGGATCTCTTTTGGGTTTTTGAAGATCAACCATTAAAAACCCCTTTCTACCAGAAGCGAAACTCAGCTGAAGTTTCTGCCCGGGACTGAGAACCTGTTTTGAGACTCTGGCAAACAGATTTAACCCGTTCCAGATTTTTTCCGGATCCGTTTCTTCCACACAAAAATATCCTGCAACCGACTCACAAACTGACTTATCTGATGGGACAAGTTCAATTTTATACCATCCCTTCAGCCATTTCCCGGATGGAGGAATCACCACATCAGATATAGTATCGTTGGTAAGCATCTTTTCTGACACCTCACCGGCCACTGGCCATGATGAGGGTAAATGCTCATCCTTATATGGAAGCAAGATCTTTAATTTTTGCCACTCACCCGCTGAAATAATAAAACGATCCGGTTCGGGAAGAACCGGTTCTATCCATGTTTGTGCCGGATCTTTTAATTTGCTTATGATCAGTTTTGAAGGAAGTCTGATTGAACGCCCATCTGTCGAAAAAGCGCCTATCCCGGCATTCAATGAATCAATGGATAGCATAATTTCCCTGACTGATAACCTCAGACTGACTGATCCTTTACCGCAATCGATATTTGTTTGCTCCTCATGGGTTTCTCCATTGATATCCGTAGCTCTGACCTTTATGCTATACCTGATCAGTGATTCTGGTCCGAACGGTGAACTCCCCTCAGTTATTGCAGCCCACCTTAGGGTAAAAAGGCCTTTCTCGTTTGAACTGGCCTTTATTGTAACCATCCTCTTTTTGTCGTTACTGGAAGGCATCCATCTTGTGGGTTGAATTACCTGTTGAATATCAATATCAGCTGATATTTCAGCACTGGCAACAGGCTCTCCCGACAATGCGGCAACCTTCCCTGACAAGCTTATGGTATCGCCCGGATTAAAAATCTCCGAACCGCGGATTAAACTGATGGAGAATGCAGGCCGACGATATTGCTCCATTTTGATTAAGGCCTGTCCGAACTTTGACTGAATAAAGTAATTACCTGTAAGTCCTTTATAAGGCAGTTTTACGGATCCTGAAAAAACGCCAAGTGAATCCAAAGGAAAGCTCATTTCACCAACAATCTGATATCTGGGATCCTGCAATTTGAGGGCAATGGAACCGGTTTGATGGATTGCCATGGAATCGCCTATATAATCAATCAATACTCCTCGAAAAAACACCTCATCACCCGGTTTATAAAGG
>CAILAQ010000621.1 GCA_903832165.1 uncultured Bacteroidota bacterium
ATATATCTCTGAACAGCTGCAATATAAATATTACGAGATCACCGTCAGTGTGGATAGTTGCCACACCCGAATGCCTCCCGGACTCAGCACACATTGCAACATATTGATCAACCAGGTTAAAGATACCATTGTTGTGCCCACCATTGCCATTTTTGAGAGGGACAGTATGAAAGTCGTTTATGTTGCCGACGGGGAGAAATTCTTTCCTGCAAAAGTTGAAACCGGACTGTCTAACAGCTCACAAACCATCATCACCAAGGGTTTAGAAGGTAAGGAAACCATTGCCCTGGCTGAACCGCCGCTTAAATACATTAAAAAGCCAAAAAAAAGCACCAATGAGTAAGTACCTCATCCTACTATCATTCCTTGTACTGACTGCTTGCAGCGCCAAGAAAGTTCAGGAAGTTCAGACAACGATTGTCAAAAAGGGAACCTTTACAGAAGAATTGACAGAACAGGGAACCGTCCGGGCGGTAAATTCCATCAACATAACTGCACCGTCCACCTCATACCGCTACGGAAGTCTTAAGATCTCCCGCATTGTGGAAGATGGCACAGTGGTTAAGCAAGGTGACACACTCGTCATTTTTGATCCATCCGAATTTAAGAAAGCGATCATCAATTCGCAGCAGCAACTTGAAATAGCCCAGGCAGAATATGATAAGCTGAAAGCCATGCAGGAATCTGAAATAGAGGATCTGGAGGCAGATCTGGAGATTGCGAAAATTTCCCAGGAAATCTCAAAAATCAATTTCGATCAGGCAGTTTTTGAATCTGAGATCACGAGAAAGGAAATCAACCTGAAGCTCGAAACGGCAAACATAGCTCTCGAAAGAGCAAAAGAACAGATCGGAAACCGGAAAAAAATACAGCAACAGGAGCTGTTTCAGAAAAGCCTGTCGATGAACCAAACGCGGACAATTCTGGAAGAAGCCAATCGATCAATAAGCGGACTGTTTCTGGTAAGCCCATCCAACGGTATTGCCATTATAAGGGAAAACTGGATGACCGGACAAAAATTGAAGGTTGGGGATCAACCTGGTGGCGGTCCACTGATCGATCTTCCCGACCTGTCGGAAATGCTGGCCGAAGTAAAAATCAATGAGGTTGATATTTCGAAGATAATCCCCGGTCTCAAGGTCATCATTAAAGCCGATGCCTATTCCGATTCAACTTATGTAGGGGAAATCACCACAGTCGCCAACCTCGCACAAAATAAGGATGATTCGAAAATCAAGATTTTTCCCGTCGAGATCAAAATAGACGGTATCCAT
This sequence comes from uncultured Bacteroidota bacterium, assembly GCA_903832165.1. Lineage (GTDB taxonomy): Bacteria > Bacteroidota > Bacteroidia > Bacteroidales > UBA12481 > UBA12481. Next base: position 1,275 of record CAILAQ010000621.1, read on the forward strand.
AAAAGCCTGCTGCCAGGGCTTACCGTAAGTTGCAACATCAAAATCCGTGAAATCAAGGATGTACTGTTTGTTCCGGTTGAGGGCATATTCAAGTCGCAGGGCATTGAATATGTTTATATTAAATCAGGTTCCGGATTTAAAAGAAAAGACGTGAAAATCGGGGCTATCAATACCGATTTTGCTGTTGTATCAGAAGGACTTACGGAAAAGGATGAGATAGCACTTGCCGATCCTTTCCTGAACAAGCAGGAAGAACAGTCAAAAGGCAAAACCAAATAAATCCTGATTATGAAAACAAAACGGATTCTATTTGTACTTGCCCTCATTCTTACACTATCAGCCTGCAAGAATGCGGCAGATGAATACACCGTCATGAAGGGGACTTTCAGGCAATCCTTCACCGAAACCGGCGACCTGGATGCCATCAGTTCAGTGGCAATCATGATGCCGCGTATCCGATGGGAGTATGGTTATGAGTTTAAAATCATCTCAATAGCCGAGACAGGAAAACTGGTAAAAGAAGGCGATACCGTGATCCGGATCGATCCCTCTACCATTGAGAAAGTGATTATCACAACTGAGGAGAAGCTGGAAGGTGAGAGGGCAACCAGTAAAAAACTGCAGGTTCAGATGGATAACAATATTCAGGATCTCAAAGCCCAGCTCAGAACCCAGCAGGCTATGTTCGACCTGAGAAAACTGGAATTGGAGCGAAGCAAGTTTGATACGGAAAAGAATCGTCAGCTCAAGAATCTGGAATATAAACAGGCCACCATCAGCATGGATAAAATCCAAAGGCAACTGGCCAAGAAACCCATCATGGATAACTATGATTTCCGGATTCAGAAAATCAAGGAAAAACAGGTGGAGGAAGAATTGGCCGGGGCAAAAGAAGTGCTCCACTTAATGGCAATTACCAGCCCGAAGGATGGACTTTTTCAAGCGGGGTTTAACCAGAATAATTGGCCGCCAAGATATCTTAAAGCAGGCGATCGCGCCTACACCGGCATGATGATTGCCAAAATCCCGGATATCAATCACATGAAAGTGAGAACTTTTGTTCATGAAACCGATATCACCAAAGTAGCCGTTGGCCTGAATGTGATCGTCAGGCTGGATGCATTGCCGGAACTGGCCTTCCATGGAAAAATCACCTACCTGGCAAAGGTTTGTGTTGATCAGGATAAGGAAAAGGTATTTAAGGTGGTAGTTGAAATCGAGGAATCAGATTTGCGGCTAAAACCTGGAATGACAGTGAGCTGCGAGTACATATGCAAGGAGACTGAAAATGCTTTGTACGTTCCCAACAGCTGTCTGCTCAAAGAAGAAGGAAAGTGTTACGTTTTCATGAAAAAGGGTGGCGCTAACGGCAAAACGGAAGTAAAAGCCGGTCCCGCCAACAGCCATCATACCTTGATATACAGTGGGATTGAAGCCGGACAAGCATTGGTGCCTTTCGAAAACGCCATGAATAAAAAAAACAGCTAAATCATGCAGCAAATAAAAGACAATATAACCAAGGCCATTCTGAGTCTCATCGACCATAAGTTCCGGTCGTTTCTGACGATACTCGGAATCATCTTTGGTACCGCCTCCGTTATTGCAATGATCTCTATCGGCGAGGGAACAAAAAAACAGGCAATTGCCAAATACCAGGATCTGGGGGTCAGCAATATTATCATTCGCGACAAGGATATGACCGACACTGAATTGCAGACGGTCCGAATGAAATTCTCAAAAGGATTATCGGTCGAGGATGCCAAAGTTATTTCAGAAGTGGTGCCAGGGGTGGTCAGCGTATCACCACAGAGCGAAATAAAGATGGAAGCAAAGGTTGCCGACCGCTCCGCAAAAGCTTCTGTCATCGGGGTTACTCCAAATATCGTATCTATATTGAATTACCGGACAGACAAAGGTGATTTCCTCACTGCCGACCAGTACGACAGACAATTGAAAGTTTGCGTTCTTGGAGCCAGCATCGCCCGGGAATTATTCAGCTATGATGAGCCGGTTGGCAAAAGCGTTAAGGTGGATGACCAGTGGTTTGAGGTGGTCGGGGTGATGCAACCCAAGGCACTGTTTACTGAAACCGTTGGCGAGCTAGCCTCACGCGATCTGAATAGTGACATTTATATTCCACTTTCCACGTTCAATAAACGGATTCCCAAAGTCAATCCGTTCACCAGCGATGTTAAGCAGCTCACTGTTAAGCTCGGCAACTCCGAGCAGCTTCTTCCAGCAACCGCCGTAGTTCGCAGCCTACTGAACCGACGCCATTTCAATAACGACGATTTCAGCATCATCGTTCCCTATGAACTGATGAAGCAGGAAGAGAAAGAGACCCGGATCTATAACCTTTTGCTGCTATCGATTGCGGCCATCTCATTGGTGGTGGGTGGAATCGGCATCATGAACATCATGCTGGCCTCCGTGCTCGAACGTACCCAGGAGATCGGCATCCGGCGCGCTGTCGGGGGAAAGAAAAAGCACATTATGAACCAGTTTGTTACCGAAGCCGTTGTTCTAAGCGTAGCGGGGGGTATAATCGGAGTATTGCTGGGCATTACCCTTTCCCTGGTCATATCCTGGACAACGGAGGTCCAAACAACAATTACATTATATAGTATCCTGATGGCCTTCTTTTTCTCGGTAGTTGTAGGTATCACTTTCGGATATCTGCCTGCCAAGCAGGCTGCAAATCTCCGTCCGATCGAGTCGATCCGTCATGAATAATTCTGCTATAAATAGATAAAAGACATCAAATCATGCTGATAGATATTCAGAACCTCGTTAAGGATTACCAGATGGATAGCCTGGATGTTGCGGCCCTTCGAGGGATAAATCTGCAGATACAGAAAAATGAATTTGTCGCCATCATGGGTCCATCGGGCTCGGGCAAATCCACTCTGATGAATATACTGGGATGCCTCGATAATCCGACCTCCGGAGTCTATCGATTTAACAATACTGATGTTACCGGTTTGAATGATGATGAACTGTCAGATATCCGAAACAAGCACATCGGATTCATTTTTCAGTCCTTCAATCTGCTGAAAAGAATGTCGGCACTTGAAAATGTTGAATTACCCCTGATGTATGCCGGAATTGACAAAGCAACACGCATGGCCATGTCGAAGCAGGCACTGGAAAAAGTTGGCCTGGCCGACCGCATGAAGCACCGGCCCTCGGAGCTTTCCGGAGGCCAAAGACAGCGGGTAGCCATTGCCCGGGCCCTGGTGAATAATCCCGGCATGATACTGGCTGATGAACCTACCGGAGCACTCGACACCACCAGCAGCATGGAAATCATGGAGGTTTTCAAACAACTGCACGCCGAAGGAAATACCATTATCGTCATTACTCATGAGCGTGACATTGCCGCCTGCTGCAAACGCATCATCCTCCTTCGCGATGGCCTCATCACCTCTGATTTACCGAATCTTAATTAAATACCAATTTTGAAGACCAGGACCAATTTTGAATTTTGAAATTACAGAATGAAACATATCCAAGCTGATCGAAGAGTTGTCATTCCCGCGAAGGCGGGAACCCCGTTCCTGACCACGAAATTACCCGATACCTTAAAACTCCCTTCCATGTACCAAATATCCAAACTCCTCCTGATCTCCCTCTTCAGCACTGTCCTGGCCTTTCCGGCCCCGGCCCAGGAGATTTACCGCCTCGATCTGGAAACGAGCATCCTGCTGGCACGACAGAAAAGCATCCGCATGCAAACCTTGGAGCAGAGCCTGAAAGCCGCTTCGTTTAATCTCAAGGCCTCCATCAGCTCCAACAGGACACATGTTGATCTCAACGTCACATTACCTCAATATACCGAGACTATTAAGACGTTTGAGGATAGCACGGGAATGTCATTTTATCCGGTACGGCAGAATCAGCTGGCCAGTTCACTGACCATCAGCCAGCCGCTTCCAACCGATGGAAGCCTTTATATCCGCGCCGGTGGCCAGAGTTATACCGATTATTATGCCAACGACAGGAATGCCCAGCTCTCATCAAGTATCGGACTCAGGCAGCCTATTGAGGCGTTCTTCGGAATCAACAATAACCGGATGAACTACAGGCAGGCGAAATTGAATTACGAAATGACCATGAAGCAGCTGAAGCGCGAGGAGCTCAACCTGGTTTACGATATCAGTCAGGACTATTTTACCCTTTTACAGATGCAGGAGCGGATGAATATTGCCCGGTTGAGCCTGGAGAAGCAGAAGGAGGCTTGCACTATCGCACAGAGCAAGTTCGCTGCAGGCCTGATCAGGGAAGTGGAAGCCCTGCAGATGGAGGTTGACCTGAGTTCATCCGAAAATAGCTTCGATATGGCAAAGGTTGATTTCTTATCACAGGTGGGATCCTTCAAACAGAATCTTGGACTCAGCCTGAAAGACAGCATTGTGGTCAGCAGTGAGTTCACAATAAAACCTGTCGCGGTGAATGTGGAGAAGGCCGTTGACCTGGCCTTGAACAACCGACCGGAAATCAGGGAAAACGCTATCCGGATAGAGATGCAGGAAATGAATATTAAGCGCCAGCGGGCTCAGGGAATGCCCAGCGGGAGCATATTGCTGGATTACAATTTTATCGGGGTCGGTAAAGATCCCCGAACCGTCACCATGGGAGGGACTTTTGATCAGACCTGGCAAAACCTCACGAGCAGGCCCGGAAGTTTCGGTGTCGGGCTCACCGCCTCCATTCCCATTGTGGACTGGGGCGAAAACAAGGCAAGGGTTCAATCAGCTATTGCATCGCTGAAGCAGGATCAACTGCAGATGGAAGATAACAAAATGACCATCGAACGCGATATACGAACGCAGGTCGACCGGTTGCAGAGCAGTCTGCGCCGTTTGCAGCTGCTGGAGAAAAGTATGGTGGTTGCCGAAAAAAGTTTCGATATCTCACGTCAGCGCTATGCCAACGGCGAAATCGACAGTCAATCCATGGCTCTTGAACGCGAACGCCTCAACGGAGCATATAATACCCGTCTGGATGCCTATATTTCCTATAAGCTCCTCCTCTCCGATCTCATGCGGAAAACGTTCTATGACTTTGAGAAAGACAAAGCCGTACAGTAAGGCAAAGGGCAGAAGGCAGAGGGCAGAAATTAGTCTTAGGACTTAAGATGCAGGTTATAAGTTAAGTATGAAGTCAAGTCAGAAGTTAAGTCAGAAGTCAGGTACGAAGAGCCCTTCTTCTTGTTTCTTTATTCCTGCTACTAATTTCTGCCTTCTGCCCTCTGCCATCTGCCCTACTCAACGGGCACGTTGAACCCCAGCCACCTCGTCAGCGTATCGTAAATCTTCTGCTTCTCATCAGCCGGGAATGCCCGGATGCCTGAGCCATGGTGGCCACCCTTGAGAATCATCACCAGAGCATCGGCCGGACCGGTAATTTTCGTGACGCCGGTGGCTGTCCAGGTGTCGAGTTCCCCATAAATATAGAGCATATGGTCTCCCTTGTTCTGAACAAAATCATGAAGGAATGGCAATGTTTTCGGATTGAATGTGGTATCCAGCCCATAAGGGGTGAGGGCAAAATCATAGGTGATATAGGTTTTGTCCTTCAAGTATTGTTTGAAAGGCTTAACATCATAGCCGTAGTAGCCCATTTCGGTCATGGCCTGATAATAATGCGGCAAAAACTGTTTTAACCCGGTATCACTGAACCACATAAGGTCAGTCACCGGCATGAGCATATCGAACAGTTGCTGAGCGGTTCCTTCCTTACCCGGCAGATCCATTGGTTTCTTCACGCCATACTGCCACAAGGCAAACGGAAACTCGAGAACATTCAGGTCGTAGGCCCGGTCGATACCCATGGGGAAAGTCCAGCTTTTTTTGGTGCAATAAGCTTCAACCAGGGGCATCAGTTCCTTCTTTTTCTCAAATAGGGCGATCTGGAAATCATAAACCTTTTGACGTTCTTCAGCAGTGCCTACATTAGCAAGAAAAGTGAAAATCCTCGGATCTACCTTGGCGGTATTCAAAGGCGCTACATAAGGAATTGCAACATCGATATCGGCCGGATAAAAAGCCTTGAACATGATCGTTGTCTGACCATCCTTACTAACTCCGGTAGAAATCCATTTACCCGGATATAATTGTTTGAACAGATGAACGATTGCATGGTGATCCGATGCTGCCTGCCAAACAGTTAAAAATTTCCAGTCGATCGGGTCCGGTACCGACTGTCCAAAATAACGATGCTCCACCCTGATCAGATTAGCCTTCAATAGCTGGGCCGGCTCCGCGCCACCTAATCCCCGTGCCTCATATCCTGATGTGCTCAGCACCATGGGCCGGTCGAACCCGGTATGGCCGATGAACATACGCTGCGTGAATTTCGGGCCATCCGGCCTGTTGTGATCTACCGGCTGTGTGAACTTAATCTCATAAGCTTCCGTGTATTGCTGGCCGTGGCGGGTGGCGCCAACCACTTCAATTCCCGGCAATTTCTTTAATGCTTTCAGCAAAACAGAATCCTGTGCAGCCTTATTAGGGGCACTCGCCAAATCCTGCGCAAAAACATTGCCAGCCAGCATAAAAATCATCACCAGCAGACTGATACCAAGCTTTTTCATATCGATCAGATATTAATTTTCTTTACCTTTAACAGGGGTGAAAAGATACAATTTTAACCCGACACCCGACACCCGACACCCGATACCTAATTAAAGACCACGACCAATGTTGAATTTTGAAATTACAAAATCAAGTAGGCTCAGAGCTTACTTTAGGGCACACTTGAATCTACTACTTCAGAATTCAAAATTGGCTTTCGAATCTCATCATTCTTCCTTCATTTCAATACTCTGCCTGTCAGCTCTTCTCCTGGTCGGATTTACCACCGGCAGTAATAAAACAACGAAGGTTCCGACAATTGATCTGACTGGTGACATCAACAATCAAAAGCAGATTCTGCTGAGCGATATAGCCACTGACAT
>CAILAQ010000622.1 GCA_903832165.1 uncultured Bacteroidota bacterium
AGATTACACAGATGACACTGATGGCTCAGAGCTTATCTGGGTCATCTGTGGCATCTGTGGATAGTTTTTGGAACTGAAGCTGAAATGCTGAAATGCTGAAACGCTGAAACATTTTTGTAACTTCGCACAAAACTCTTTACACATGAAATCGCTTGTATTGGTTTGTCTGTTATTCCTCTTCTTGCCAGGTCTCCCGGCTTTAGCTCAGGAACAGCAGTTTGTTGTGCCCTATACCTTAGCTGACCGGGATCGTGCTATCCTTATGGAAGCAAAGATAAACGCACTCGATGCCAGGTTTGAAAGTATTGATAAGCAATTTATGTACCAGCAAAAGCAAATAGATGACATAAAAACACTTTTCTTCTGGGGTTTTGGAATTTTGATAACCCTATTTATTTTCATGCTCGGATACATGATTTGGGATCGCCGCACAGCTTTGCAACCAGCCTTGGATAAAGCCACCGATGCTGATGTAAAGAGTACAAACCTGATCCAGGCTCTTCGTGAATACTCAAAAAAACACCCCGATCTGGCCGAAATTCTGAGAACGCACGGAATGTTGTGATTCTGCACGTTCAGGGTTTCAGGTTGCAGGTTGCGAGTTAACTTGGAACCTGCAACTTGCAACAATAAAGAAGACTGTCCACAGATTACACAGATTTCACAGATAAGAACGGAGCCATCTGTGACATCTGGGTCATCAGTGGAGAAGAATTTTCTCGCCAAGACGCTAAGGCGCAAAAGAGTACGAAATAAAGCGGCTTTGCGCGAGAATATTTGACTGGCCTTTTGAATGGGACTAAAGTCCTATGATATATTTTGGCTGCAACTTGACCCCACGGCTTAAAAGCCATGGCAACTAATAGCAGCTCAATTTTGCCTGGGAGAAACATTGTAATTCCTTCTGAATTGATCTTACACTTGTTGCCACTGTATTATTTTGTAATTTTGTAAAAGTTTATTGTGGAACACTCATGAAAAACAGTTAACAGCTTTCATATGAATAATTTGCTTACAATATCTTACTCATCGAAATTGCCAGATGCCCTTCATCTATCAAGTAAACAATTTGAGTAAGAGGCTGTTATGGCAATGGCGGTAAAACTTTTTGAACTTAAAATGTTGTCTTCAGGGTTGGCTGCATCTCTTGTTGGGATCGATAGGGTTACTTTTCTTCTTTCATTGCACCGCTATGGAGTTAATATGATTGACATTGAAGTTGATGAAATTCAAGATGATTTCGAAAATGCCTGATTCGAAAGATATCGTTATTAATACCGGTCCAATACTTGCTATCATCGCAGCTCAAGGAAGTCTTTCAATTTTTTAGAAACACAAAGACGCCCCTTATCCATCCCTTCAATATTACAAAATACGCTGGATTCCGGAGAGGCATCGGTTATTCAACTGGCATTAATAAAAAAAATTGAAACTGTTTGTATTGATGAGACGGCAGGACGAAGAGTTGCCCGTCTTTTTAACTTAAAAGTTACAGGTTCCCTGGGTATTTTGCTAAGAGCGAAAAAAGAAGGACATCAGATCTGCTTAAAGGAATCTATTGAATTAATGCGTAAGAAAGACATTTATATTTCGGCTTCACTGATCGACATGGTATTAAGAATTGCTGATGAAAAATAGCAGATAACGGTTAGATCTTGAGTTGATTGCCATGAAACTAAGCTACTCTGAAACATGGAACATAAGTTTGGGAAAAGTTTAATTTTGTGTCTATATTTGTATAATGAGTACGAATTCGGGAACCAAAATAAATAGGTTATTGCAGCAACAATATCCGGGGACGGTATTGTTAGCTTCATGGTTGAAGAAAAATGGGATCTCGGATGATCTTCAGCATAGCTACATCAGAAGCGGTTGGCTGCAATCTATTGGACGAGGGGCATTTATCAGGTCGGGAGATCAGGTTGACCTCACCGGTGCTTTGTATGCACTGCAGGAATTTGCTGGCAAGCCCATTCACGTAGGGGGCAGGACAGCGTTGGGAATGCTGGGATTATCGCACTATGTGGAGTTGTATCAGAAGGAAACTTTGCTTTTTGCTCCCCGGGGAGTTAAGTTGCCGGAATGGTTCAAAAACTATGCGTGGGAAACGGCGCCCGTATTGATAAACAGTTCGGCGATTCCCGAGGCTATTGGCCTGATCAACCAAAATGTAAAATCATATCCTGTTTTGATATCGAATCCTGCCCGAGCACTACTGGAATGTCTTGACCTTGCTCCCACCCGGTTTGACCTTGTAGAAGCATGGCAAATCATGGAAGGGTTGTCTTCCATCAGACCGGGAGCAGTTCAGGAAATCCTGGAGCAAACGCGCTCAGTTAAAGCGGTTCGCTTATTCCTGTATCTGGCAGAAAAGGCAAACCACCCCTGGTTTAAATACTTAGATATCAGTTCAATAAATCTAGGAAAAGGGAAAAGAAGTATTGTTAAAAACGGTACTTATATTTCAAAATACCAAATCACAGTACCGGAGGTTTTGGGAAAATTAGGTAGGCGAGTTGACAAGTCAGAGCGAAATGTAAAATTCAATCAGATTCTATGGGATTATAATATTCCCGAAGGTGATATTGAAGCTGTTTTTCGCGGACAAATTCCTTTGGCGGGGCATTACGACCGATATATGCTTTTTCGGAAAATTCTCGAAACATATCCCTGGTTTACTATCCTTCAGTTATTTACTCCGGCTGAAATACAAGAATTGCTGACCAACGAGGTGATTGAAAAACTCAGGGTTCCATCATTGCGCAAACAATATGAATTCGTCAAACTACGATTACAGGAAGTTGTACCAATTACAGGATAAATTCCTGAAGTGGTGGGTAATGCTGGATTTGCCATTTTACCTGACTGGTGGAACAGCACTCGGTCGTTTTTATCTGGAGCATCGTTTTAGTGAAGACCTTGACTTCTTTACTAATTCTAATTCCCGGTACTCGGAATACATTTCAGTTTTGAAGAAAAAAATTGGGGAGCAATTCTTTGTTAACCTGGATGCATCGCTTTTTACTGAGGATTTTACACGATTCTTTATTGTTGAGGATGATTTATCCTTAAAGATCGAGTTGGTTAACGATGTGGAGTATTATTCTGGAGAACCAGCAATATTTCCTTTTGGCTTGTTGGATACGCCGCTGAATATTTTAGCCAATAAGCTTACAGCCATTGTTGGACGTGATGAACCTAAGGATGTATTTGACATTGTCCATATTGCACAAAATTATTCTTTCGCATGGCCGGAAATTTTTTCGCATTCCAAGCAAAAGTCGGTGATTAATGAAATCGATGTTGAAAAGCGAATGGTCTCATTCCCTGTTGAGTGGCTCGAAAACGTCCATTGGTTGAATCAACCAGTTGATATGCTTTCATTCAAAAAATCCTTACAACAAATTGCTGACGACTTTTTACTCGGAAATATCAATTCAATGGGTATTCATAGAACTCCGATAGAATCGGCCAGGCCGATAATTCACTAAGTGGAGGAATAAATTTCTCGCCAAGACGCCAAGGCGCAAAAAAGTACGGAATAAAGCGGCTTTGCGTCTTAGCGCGAGATTATTTGACTGGCCTTTTGAATGGGACTAAAGTCCTGTTAATCAACGTTGAAACCAACCCCCGGTTAAAACCGGAGGCTATTGATATCCGTCTTCAATCAACCATGAAACCAACCCCCGGTTGAAACCGGAGGCTATTGATAATAGAATCACCCAATCGCTGAAACCCTGAAACCCTGAAACTCTTAAACTCTGAAACTCTGAAACATTTTCCCATTATGCCGATAATTCACTAACTTCGCTTAACGAATTATCGGGTTAAAATGAAAATACACCGAATTATACTTGATCAGCTCAGTGCGCATTTATCGCGCAAGGAGATCACTTTGATTACTGGTCCCAGGCAGGCGGGTAAAACAACCCTGATGAAAGAGCTGGTTGGAGAAACCACCCGGAGTGGCGGGCGCATACTTTTTCTGGACCTCGACTTTGAACAGGATAAAAGACATTTTGAAAGCCAGAATAGTCTGATCGACAGGATCCGCCTGGAATTCGGTGACGAAAAGGGAACTGTATTTATCGATGAAATCCAACGTAAAAAGGATGCCGGTATATTCCTTAAGGGGATATATGATAGGAACTTACCTGTAAAATTTGTCGTTACTGGCTCAGGAAGTCTGGAGTTGCAGGAGAAAATTCATGAAAGTCTTTTAGGGAGGAAGCGCATTTTCGAAATTTTGCCTGTATCATTTTTTGAATCAGCAGATTATCAGACAGAATACCGGTATACCACAAAAATGGATGAATTCTTTCGGCTGGAACCGGAGCGATACCGGCGCATGCTTGAAGAATACATGAATTATGGCGGGTACCCGAATGTACTCCTTGAAGCTACTCATCAGGAGCGGCTAAATGTGATCAATGAAATTACCTCAACCTATATAAGCCGCGATATTGTTAGTTTGTTGGGGGTGGATCAGCCGGATGCATTTACCAGAATGATTCGGTTTTTGGCCGCACATACCGGCCGGTTGACTGATTTCGCTGAAATTGCAAAGATGACGGGCTTATCGGTCCCAACGGTTAAAAAGTATATCTGGTATGCAGAAAAAACCTTTGTACTTAAGGTAGTTACCCCTTATCACACCAATAAGGTTAAGGAGATTACCAAGTCGCCGGTGTATTATTTTACGGACATGGGGTTCCGGAATTTCCTGCTCGGTGAATTCGGAAGTGCCAGCAGATTAAGTGATGCGGGGTTTCTCTTTCAAAACATGGTTTTTCTTGAGTTATGGCGGCTGGGGAGTTTAAATTCCTGGAGTGTTCATTATTGGAGAACAACCGATGGCGCCGAAGTCGATTTCGTTTTAGACAGAAAAAATAGTCTCTTGCCAGTTGAGGTGAAATACTCTTCCCTCACAGCTCCGGCGATCACCCGAAGTTTGAGGAGTTTTATCGAAAAATACCATCCGGCTGAAGCTTGGGTGGTGAGCCCGGATTACCGGCATGATCTCATGATAAAGGATTGCAGGGTGAAGTTCGTTTCATACGCTGATTTAGTCTGTAGCTCCTGAGTTTCAGGGTTTCAGGGTTTCAGAGTTTCAGAGTTTCAGAGTTGAGCAATGGCGACAATCAGGAGGTTTGAGGAGTTAGAGATTTGGCAGAATGCCAGGGTGTTATGCGATGCTATCCGTGAAATATCGATTAATACA
>CAILAQ010000623.1 GCA_903832165.1 uncultured Bacteroidota bacterium
GTCATAGCTTTGAGAGCTTCTTCGCGGGACAGAGCATTTTCCATCATCCAGCCACCCACCGGATATCCGGCTTGATCCATCCTGGCAAATCCTGCGAAAAATCCGAAAAGCGGATTGATATTCTCAATAGGGAAATCGGATCCGTTGGGGATCCATCCGTTCTGTTCCATAAGCTGTTTATACGCATATGCCCCCTTGATACGAACCGGTCCAACCCGGTCAGCAGCCCAATACATATCAGAAGTGGCATGGGTGCTTTGAACGGAAGGGATGATATTATAATCACCAAACCAATGGAAATCATCAGGGTTCACTATCTGTGCATGTTCAATTCTCCAGCGCCGGTCGTTTTTTGTCTTCAGGATATTCTTATAAATAGTCAGCATCAAACGGTTGGCACTGTCACCAATGCAATGGGTTTCCACCTGATATCCGGCATCGTAGCATTTCTGGCAGATAGCTGTAAGATAGGGCGTTTCGTTAACCTGCAGCCCGGATTTTTCCGGTGCATCCGAGTATGGTGCCAGCATCAGCGCCCCGCGTGAGCCCAGGGCACCATCTGCATAGAGTTTTACCGATCTGACATTCAACCGGTCTGTTTTATAGATCCCTTTTGAAAGGAATTCTTTAAAGTTTTCTTCGGTGGCTGATAACATGGCGAATACCCTCATCTTCAGCTGTCCGTCCTTTTGAAGCTTATCCATCAGTTTAACCGTAGCTGTACCCAGACCGGCATCGGCCACACTGGTTAACCCCACTTCAAAACAGTTTTTCTGTGCCTGCAGCAGTGCGGCAGTTTCTTCGTCTTCCGCTATTTCAGGGATCAGTCTGGTAACCAGATCCATTGCATTATCAACCAGAACTCCGGTAATCCGGCTTCCGTCCCTGATAATTTCCCCTCCGCTGATGGTCGTCTTTCCGTCAATTCCGGCCATCTTCAAAGCCACCCCATTCACAATTGCCGCATGGCCATCGATCCGGATAAGATAAACGGGCTTATCCGGAAATAGCCTGTCAAGTTCGGCCCGGTCGGGAAACTTCTTAACGGTCCAGTCATTCTGATCCCAGCCTCGTCCCAGAGCCCAGGCGGATGGATTGATTTTCTGATTTTCCACCAGTCGAGAGCAAACTTCGTTAAAACTGGTTGTTCCTGTCAGATCTGCTTTCCGCAGGTTGCCGGCATAGCCCGCAAAATGGCAATGTGCATCATAAAAGCCCGGATACACGGCCTTGCCACCCATATCGTAAACTTTATCTGAGTGGTAACTGTTTTCAATTTCCTTGTTGGTGCCTGTCGCCAGGAATTTTCCGTCCCTGACTGCAAAACTCTCCGCTATTCTGAAATTGCTGTCAACAGAATAGACAACAGAGTTTTTAACAATAAAATCGGCACTTTCCGGCCTTTGACAGGATTGATATGCCACAGATGCCAATAAAAGAGCCATAACGGATAGAATTTTCATTTTTGGGAATCCTTGTAGTTGTTAACAAAAATAGAAAATTCGGGCAAAGCATCATTTTTTCTTTGAAGATGCGTTAATTTTATATTATTAAGCCAAATTATATCTATGAACACTGAAAAATCGCGATTCTCATTAAGATGGATCAGATTGCTGTCAATTCTTTTTTTTCTGATTCAGATAATCGGCGGTTGCAATTATATTGTTCCTAACAAGCCACCTTATGTTCAGAAAATCAAACCAGCCGATAATGCTGTATATACTATTGGTGAAGTTGTTGATATTCAAGTGAATGCATATGATGTGGACGGCAAAATCAATCAGGTGATATTTAAGGCGCCCAACACCACCGAATATGTTGTAACAGTTCCTCCTTATGGTTTTTTATGGCCGACGGCAACATTAACAAGTGGCGATTATCAGATCCAGATCAAGGCCATCGATGACAAGGGCGAACCTTATATCATTGAGGCTCCGGTGAGGCTGGTCAACGTTCTGACTTCCAGCGCAGGCAAGGATACGACATTTACCGATTCCCGGACGAGTTATGTGCTTCAGGCAATTTTGCAACCTTTCAGCACCGGGACCTGGTCGATCTTGTCGGGAACCGGAGGCACGATTTCAGATATCCATAATCAAAATGCCATACTTAACGGCCAGGCTTGTCAGACGTATACACTCCGCTGGTCGGTCAGTAATGGTGCCGGCCAGGTGTCCAGCGACGTGAATATCAGGTTTAATTATCAACCTTCAAAAGCATATGCCGGAACTGATCAATGGATTTTTGACGGCACTAATACTGCAGTTCTTAGTGCCGGGGCACCAGAGGACGGTAGCGGCCTATGGGAAATATTGTCCGGAGGTTCCGGTGTTTTCAGCAATGCATCGAGCCCTGTTTCATCATTCACCGGCCAATCATGCATTGACTATAAACTGATCTGGAGGGTTTCAACTCTTTGTGCTGCCACCGCGGATACTGTTGAAATCAGGTTTAAGCCATATCTCACCCCTGCCAATGCCGGGCAGGATCAAAGTTTTACTGACGGGCGCAGAACGGCTGCTCTTTTTGCCAATCCTTCCGGTTTGGGACGGGGAGCATGGACAATTACCTCCGGATCAGGAGGCCTGTTCGAGAATCCAGCTGATCCGAAAAGTGGGTTTACAGGCTTGCCCTGCGAAAATTACGTTCTCCGCTGGACAATCTCAACCGTTTGCGAAAGCTCCTCGGATGAAATGAACCTTTCCTTCACCGATTTACCTTCCAGCCCTAATGCCGGTCCCGATATTTATATCAGTGATGGCAGCAGTTACGCACAGCTGAATGCTACTCCTCCAGCCAATGGAACCGGTATATGGACAATCCTTTCCGGAGGTGCCGGAAGTATTTCAGATCCAGGTGATCCAAATGCCAGGTTATCCGGACTTCAGTGCCATAGCTATGTGTTGAGATGGACAGTATCCACCTCCTGCAGTTCTGCTTTTGATGAAGTGAATGTGGTTTTAAACCAAGTGGAGGTTAAAGCAGATGCGGGTCCTGACAAAAGAATTTCTGACGGTCAGTTATCCGTTAATTTGCAAGGGAATACACCCGGAACCAACATGACCGGTTCCTGGACCATTATTTCCGGAACAGGCGGTATTATTGGCAATTCAACTGATCCCCGATCGCTTTTTATCGGGATCAACGGACAGGTTTATACGTTGAAATGGACCTTGTCCGGTGCTTGCCTCGAAAATTCCGACCAGGTGATGATATCCTTTATCTCCAGTATTATTGTGGATGATGCAAGGGATCGGAAGACCTATCGGGCAATCAAATTAGGAAGCCAGTACTGGATGTCGGAGAACCTCAATTATTCGACTCAGGGAAGTAACGCCTATGATTATAGTGCAAATTCGGCCTCAATCTATGGCAGGCTTTATGATTGGATTACAGCACAAACGGCTTGTCCGGCAGGCTGGCATCTCCCCACTGATGCTGAATGGCGTCAGCTTGAGGTATTTCTGGGTATGGATTCAAATACATCACTTATGGAATGGTATCGTGGTGGAATAGAGGGAGGTATGTTAAAGGAGGAAGGAACTCAGTATTGGGCATCTCCAAATGACGGAGCCACAAATATTTCAGGATTTTCTGCACGGCCCGGTGGTTATCGTACTCCCGGAGGACTTTTTGGCGGTATCAACACGCATGCGGGTTTCTGGTCTTCAACCGCGAATGGGGAAGGCAAGGCAATATACCGGGCTTTGCATACGGAAAAAGCTCAGGCAGGACGGGATTGGTATGACAAAGGCTATGGTTTTTCAATCAGATGCGTTAAAAACTAACTTTGTCATCATAAAACTGATTAAGCGGCGTTATATCACCGAACCCGGAATTTTTATCCAATGAACCCATCATAAGTTAAGCTCGCAAAATACCATGAAACTTATTTGATGGCTCCTTGAGTACAAGCCAATTTGATTTGAAACGAGCAATTATTTACGAATGAACTTTAAATCTTTAATTTTTGCCGGCTCCCTTTTACTGTTGCTCTTTTTCTCCTGCAGAAAAGATCCGGTCACCAATCCTGATGCTAAACTGGGGTTCTCTGTGGATACCGTCCTGTTCGATACCATCTTTACCACCATCGGCTCAGCAACTAAAAATTTCAGGGTATATAATAAGAATAACCAGCCAGTTATTATTGACAGGATTCAGCTTGCCGGTAACGGCGGGTCAACTTTCCGGCTTAATATCAATGGCCGCCAGGTGAATACGATGGAAAAGGTTGAAATTCCCGCCAACGACAGCATCTATATTTTCGTCGCGGTAACACTCGACCCCAATAATATTAATAATCCCCTGGTTGTGAAGGATTCAGTCGTTTTTCTGACCAACGGTAACGCCCAGGATGTTAAAGTAATAGCCTTTGGCCAGGATGTCCACCTGATTAACGGAGAAATCCTTAAAACGCAGAAGTGGGTCAACGATAAGCCATATCTCGTATATAATTCGATGCTGGTGGATAAGCAGCAAATTCTGACCATTGATCCTGGTACGCGGATTTATTTCCATAAGCGGTCGAGCCTGCTGGTGTTAGGAACCTTGCTGGTTAATGGTACGCTGGAGGAACCTGTAAGTTTCCTCGGCGACCGTCTGGATCATCAGTATGATGAATATCCTGGCCAATGGGGAGGCTGGAAAGAAAATGAGGACGGATCAGTGTACCTGTATGGTGGAATACATTTTGCCAATGGTAGCAAAGATAATGTCATCAAACATGCCATCATTAAAAATGCCATGAAAGGGATCCAGGTCGACACCCTGGCCAGCATCCGCAAACCAACACTTACCATTTCTGATACCCACATCGAGAACATGTCGGTGGCTGGAATTTATGCACAAAGCTCCACCATCGTGGCCAGCAACTGCGTGATTGCCAACTGCGGATCGTGGTGTGTGGCATTAACTCTGGGTGGATCATACGAATTCTATCACTGCACATTATCGAATAATTTCGGTGTCGGTAACCGCACAGAACCTGCCCTCCTGCTGAATAATTTCTTTATCTATAAGGGAACAGCTTACGTGTATAACCTTTATAATGCGTTGTTTGCCAATTGTATAATTACCGGAAGCAGGCAGATGGAAATTGAATTCATTAATACACTTAATAAGGTTCCGGTACCCGGACAATTCAATTATGTTTTTGATCATTGCCTGGTCACAGTGGATACCATGAACACCAGCGATGCCACGAAATGGATCAACGTCATCAAAAATGTTAATCCCAGGTTCGACTCCCTGACTTATACTTTCCGTGATTATAGTCTGGATACCCTTTCTCCGGCAAAAGACAAGGGCAACCTGTTCTTTGCCAAGTTCTTTGCGCTGGATATCAAAGGAAACAACAGACTTTCAGATGCCGGGCCGGATATCGGGGCGTTTGAGAGAATTGAGAAGTAGGGGGAGGTCTATTGGCCTTCTCGGTTAGGGACGAGATCCCCGCCTTCGCGGGGATGACAACTCTCCGAGGGCCATTACTGCTAACTGCTAACTGCTAACTGCCAACTGCCAACTGCTGACTCTTCCGATCTTCTTCTTCGTAAACCGGTCTTCTTCTTCGTTTATCGTTTTTTGTCACCCGTCACCAGTCACCCGTCACAATCTGCACAAAATGAAATACCTGACTATCCTTGTCCTCGCATCGCTCCTCCTCGCCGCTTCCTGCGATAAGCAACTGCAGACTGGCGTAACTGACCCTAATCCCTCGTTTCGTGTGATGTTCTACAATACGGAGAACCTCTTTGATGCGGTTGATGATCCTGTGATTAATGATGAGGAATTTTTACCCGGAAGCACCAAGAAGTGGACAGAGTCGAGATATCAGGAGAAACTTGACCATATCGCAAAAGTAATCCGTGATCTTGGCAAGGACACACTTCCGATTTTAGTCGGCTTGTGCGAAGTGGAGAACCGGAAAACGGTTGATGACCTGATCAACAAAACCTCCCTGAAAGGAACAGATTATAAAGTGGTTCATCAGGAGTCCCCTGATTCTCGTGGGATCGATGTTGCCCTTCTGTACCGGTCGAGATATTTTCAGCTGATCGATTCTCATTTTATTAAAATCCAATATCCCGGCGACCCGGAATTTAAAACCCGCGATATCCTGTATGCTTATGGAATAATCGGTGGCAAGGATACGTTGCATGTTTTTGTAAACCATTGGCCATCACGTTCATCAGGTGAAATTCAAACACGGCCCTTGCGAGTTTTTGTTGCTGAAACGGTAAAACAAAGGGTCGATTCCATTTTGCAGAAGAATCTGGCAGCACAGATTGTGATTACCGGGGATTTTAATGATGAGCCCATGGACCTGAGTGTCACTTCCGGTTTGAAAGCCTTGCTCACCTATACTAATCCGGACAGAGGAAAATTGTATGATCTGACCAATCAGTTGAAATACAGCGCTCCGGGAGGTTCCTATAAGTACAAGGGAACCTGGAGTACTCTTGATCATATGGTGGTATCCGGTTCAATCCTCGATACCACCCGTCAGTTATACGCTAAGCCGTCAGACCTGCATGTTTTTCATGAGGATTATCTGTTGGAGGCGGATAAGGAGAATCTTGGCAATCGTCCGCTCAGAACCTATATGGGAAATTACTACCAGGGTGGTTATTCTGATCACCTTCCGGTATATCTGGATATCCGGTACAGAAAATAGGGAAAGCAGTTACTTATTCCGGTTTTTTACCGTTTCCCCCGACTTGGCAACACTGTATCCGAATGTTCCAATTCTCTTGCCCATAACGCAATAGCTGCCATGTACATAAGCTATAAGTCCGGAATCGAGAATGTTTAATTTGCCGGTATCTGAATTGATGAGTTTGTCATTGACCTGCACATTTACCACCTCTGCCATAAACATATGGTGTGTTCCGAGTTCTTTGATATCAAAGACTTTGCATTCAATGTTTACAGGTGATTCCATCACAATCGGGGCCTTGATCATTTTTGACGGACCGGGGGTGAAATTCATCTCCTTAAATTTATTGAAATCTTTTCCTGATCTGACTCCGCACCAATCAACCTTTTTGGTCATTTCTATGGTGGTCAGGTTGATGACAAATTCACCGGTACGCTTTATAATAGGGTAGGAGTGCCTCCCGGGCCTGACGGAAATATAGCACATCGGGGGACTGGTGCAGATAGTTCCGGTCCAGGAAATGGTAACCAGGTTATATTCGCTTTCTACTTCACCGCAACTGACGAGTACTGCCGGAAGCGGATAGATCATTGTGCCCGGCTTAAAATCAGTCTTCATGTGTCTTAAATTAATGGTTTCAAACCCAATTTAACTCCTGTCTCAATCATTAAGGCCCAGGCTTCTTCTCTGTCATTGTGGATTACCCCATCCAGAATGGCATCCCGTATGGCATTTTTTATATCTCCCACCGCTCTGCAAGGTTGTATTCCAAATGCTTCCATGATCTCCTCGCCGCTGATAGGTGGCTGCCAGTTCCTCAGCCGGTCCTTCTCTTCGATTTCGTTCAGTTTCTGCCGGACCAGCTGAAAATTTCGCAGGTAACGTTCAACTTTATCCCGGATACCTGAAGTTATGTCAGCTTCACATAATGTCATAAGGTCATCAATATCATCGCCGGCTTCGAATAATAACCTTCGAACCGCTGAATCTGAAACAATTTCCTGGGAGAGCACAATAGGTCGCATATGCAGGTTGACCATCTTTTCGACGAACTTCATTTTTTCATTCATCGGAAGCTTCATCCTCCTGAAAATTTCCGGAACCATTCGTGCACCATAATGATTGTGTCCGTGAAAGGTCCAGCCCGACTCAGGGTCAAAACGTTTGGTGAGCGGTTTTGCTATGTCATGAAGAAGTGTCGCCCACCTTAACCAGAGGTCATCGGTATTAGGCGAAATATTATCCAAAACGCGTATGGTATGCAGGAAGTTGTCCTTATGGCGGATAGATCTTCTCTCTTCCACTCCTTTCATCGCGTGAAGTTCGGGAAATACAATTTCCAGCAAACCACTATCATCCAAAAGCTTGAATCCAATGGACGGCTTTGGAGATAAAATTATTTTATTCAGTTCATCAGAAATCCTTTCAGCTGAAACAATTTCCATGCGGTGCCTGTTTTTCGTAATTGAATCAAAAGTCACCGAATCGATGTGAAATTTCAACTGGGCGGCAAATCTCACTGCACGCATCATTCGCAGCGGATCGTCGGAGAAAGTGATATCAGGATCCATCGGTGTTCTGATGATGCCGTTCTCCATATCCGTTAATCCGTCAAAGGGATCAATCAGCTCACCGTAATTCACTGTATTAAGACTGATAGCCAGTGCATTAATCGTAAAATCCCGCCGTTGCTGGTCATCTTCAAGCGTACCGGTCACCACTTCGGGCTTTCTGGATTCTCTGACATAGGATTCCTTGCGGGCACCCACGAATTCTATATCCAGGTCGTTATATCTTATCATGGCA
>CAILAQ010000624.1 GCA_903832165.1 uncultured Bacteroidota bacterium
CAGCATGCTGCTGGCACCAACAGTGGTAGGAACTGATAACCACAGAATCTGGTCAACGATTTTGTTGCTGTAGAAGTTGAATTCCAAACCTAAACGGTTTCCTAAGAATTTCATCTCGGTACCGGCTTCGAATTCATGCTTCTCTTCAGGTCTGATCTTGTCATTGCCATAACTGCCGGAAACTGTATTGTAAACGATTCCGTTTACTGTTCCCTGGTTGTAAGCGTTGCTGGCAGCATACATCGGCGGAGCGTTACCTACAATACCCCAGCCTAAACGAACTTTACCATAATCAATAAAGCTCGGCATGGTGAAGGCATCAGAGAAGATAAAACTACCGTTGACGGAAGGATAGAAGAAGGTGTTGCTTCCGGGAGGCAGTGTGGAAGATGATTCCTGACGGCCGGTGAATTCAATGAAAGCAAAATCTTTGTAACTGAAAGCTGCTGTTCCGAAGAATGCATATTTCAACAGTTCATTATAGTCACCGCCTCCGTTTGAAGAACCTCTGTTAACAGAAGCATTCAGGTGGAACCAGTTTTCTGTACTCAAACCATCAACTGTCCATGCACTGGTTGATTTGTAGGTTTCCCTGCGGCCATTAAAACCGGCATTGATAACCAAACCAAAATCATCGGTCAGCTTCTTGTCATAAGATAACATAGCATCACCGTAGAATGTTGAATACATGGTGTTACTCAGGCTGAAACTGCCGGAATTACCCAAACTGATTGGTACAGAGTTGGGATCGCGGTTCTCAATGCCGATAGCAGTGAAATCATTTGCAATTCTGCCTCTGAAGGTCAAGCCCGGAAGGATGGTCCATGTAGCAGTAGCATTGGAGATCAAACGATCCTGTTTTTCCAGGTTCTGGGTGCGAAGGGTTCTCCAGAAGAAGTCGAGCAGGTCGGTACCCCTTGGGTTGTACTGAATGTTTTCAGCCGGAGTTGCACTGGGCTGACTGGCCATGCGGAAATAATATCCCTTGCTGGTCTGGTATTTATCGAGATACCATTGTGCATCATCAAAACGACTGAGGAAACCCCCGTAGTTATTAGTGATACGGCTGATCAGGTAAGGACGGTTTTTAGTATACTGGTTTATGTAATTTACACCAAGATCTACCTTCAGGTTCTTGTGAAGATTCAATGTCGATGTTAAATTGAAAGTGTTGCGATTGTGCTCGCCACCTCTCTGAGTACCTTGATAATCCATGCGGGTATAGGAGAAACGAACATTTCCCCAATCACCGGATTTGTTAACAGCCACGTTTGCAGTTGAGTTGAAACCTGTTCTGAAAAGGTTTTTCCAGTTGTCAGGCTGAGCTACATACGGATGAACTTTTCCGTCCCATCCGATAACCGGCTGTCCGTCAAATTTCGGACCGAACTGTGCATAGGCACGGTAAATAGGCCTGCGAATTTTTGCACCTTCAACAGTTTCAGATAACCAACCATCCTGATTGGCACCGAAATTGTTAACGTTGGTTCCCATGTCATAACCAGGACCATATTCGTTCTGGAAAGGAGGCAGGAAAGCAGGTGATTCATTCAGATAGGTGTAGTTGGCCTCAATTCCCAGACCCTGGCGCTGACTGCCTCTTTTTGTGGTGATAACCACAACACCGTTGGCAGCTTCTGATCCGTAAAGTGCAGATGCAGACGCTCCCTTAAGAACGGTAAGGTTGTCAATGTCAGATGGGTTGATGTCAACCAGACCGTTTCCACGGATCCTCTGGTCACCCCAGTAACCGGCGTTATTGTTCTCACCGTTGCGGATAGGTACACCGTCCACGATGATCAATGGCTGATTGCTGAAGTTGATGGAGTTCATACCCCTGATGTTGATGTTAACAGCACTTGTGGCTCCCCCTGGAGCTGAAGTGATTCTTACTCCGGATGCCTTACCATACATGGCTGATCCGAAGTTGGGCGTGCCAACGTTTGTAAGATCTTTGGAATCGATCTTACTAACAGCATACCCCAGTGCCTTTTGGGCACGACGAATACCTAAAGCGGTTACAACAACCTCATTCAATTCATTCGCCTGTGGCCGAA
The DNA here is from genome assembly GCA_903832165.1 of uncultured Bacteroidota bacterium. Classification (GTDB taxonomy): domain Bacteria; phylum Bacteroidota; class Bacteroidia; order Bacteroidales; family UBA12481; genus UBA12481. Next base: position 2,058 of record CAILAQ010000624.1, read on the forward strand.
GCGAAACATTGATTGTGGTTGAAGTACCAACAGTTACCTCCTGGGTTGCATAACCCAGTAATGAGAACACCAGGACACCCCCCTTGTTGGCAGACAGCGTGTAAGCGCCGCTACCGTCAGTTGTGGTAATGCCTGTTCCTGAACCTTTCAGCGCAACATTAGCCCCCGGTAAGACTTCATTGGTAGACGCATCCGTCACCTTTCCGCTTACCTTGAGCTGCTGTGCAGAAACGCTTGCGAACATAAAAAATGCACTCACCATAATGATGAAGCATTTCTTCAAGCAAAGTTTACTACTCATAGGAAATTAGTATTTGGTTAAACAATAAATGAACAAAAATTAAAGGCAAAATATTAATTCTCGTTTTACTTCCCGGTTAAGGGTGAAATTCAGTCATATCTAGGTTTTATGTGCTGTCAATAAGCGCAAATATAATTTAGAATTCGTTTACTCCTTCTTTCTCAGCGTGATTTTATCTGAATTAAATCCATGCAAATATGGATATCCGGGAAAATAAATTGCTATCTTCAGAAAGCCAATGATTTATATTTTAAATATTTCAGATTATAAATGGCAATTTTTTCAGGATTTGGGCGGTAAACCGCATCAAAACCCTGTCCCATGACATCCATAGCGTCTTCAACCTTTGGATAAATGCCGGCTGCTGTAGCTGCAAACATGGCGGCTCCCAAAGCGCATGCCTGATCTGCCGAGGTTACCCTGATTTCAGTGTTCATCACATCAGCAAGTGTTTGCATCACAAAAGCTGATTTCTTGGCAACTCCTCCAATAGCTATAACCTCCCGGATTGGAATTCCATGTTCAATGAACCTTTCCGCAATTGCCCTGCTGCCAAAAGCAGTCGCCTCAACAAGGGCCTTGAAAATCATCGGAGCATCCGTTCCAAGGGCTAACCCGGTGATGGTAGCAGTTACCGTTTGATCCGCATCCGGAGTTCTTCGGCCGTTAAACCAGTCATTAGCAACCGGGATAGTTTCGTCGTCGGATAATTTGCCGGCCTCTTCAGAAAGCCTGGCAAGAATTAAATCACTGATGCTTTCGCGTTCTGCAGGGTCAGATATATATTGTAAGGGCCAGCTCAGTAATTTTTTAAACCACGCATATACATCTCCAAAAGCGGATTGCCCAGCTTCCAGACCAATCATTCCGGGTACAACCGACCCG
>CAILAQ010000625.1 GCA_903832165.1 uncultured Bacteroidota bacterium
ATGAGGCCATGCGCGACTGGATCAATCATCCGGATGATACCTATTATATAATCGGCTCGGTAGTGGGGCCACATCCCTACCCTGATTTGGTAGCCAGAATGCAGTCGGTAATCAGTTATGAAATATCGCTCCAATTGAATACGCACATTGGCCGCTCATTCCCCGATTATGTATTGGCCTGCGTGGGAGGCGGAAGCAATGCAGCCGGTGGATTTTACCATTTTCTCGAAAACCCGGCAGTTAAGCTGATAGGTGCCGAGGCAGCCGGCAAAGGCATAGATACTCCTGAGACTGCAGCCACACTGGCATTAGGCCAAACCGGCATCCTCCACGGCAGTAAATCGAAATTGATTCAGGACAGTTACGGTCAGGTGATCGAACCCTACTCGATATCCGCGGGACTCGATTACCCCGGTGTTGGTCCGCTGCATTCGTTTCTGCAGTCGACAGGCAGGTGCACCTATATTCCGGTTACTGATCAGGAAGCTCTGGATGCAGCCATGGAGTTAACCCAGTTGGAAGGAATTATTCCGGCACTGGAATCCGCCCATGCTTTGGCACTTTTGTCGAAACAAACATGGAACCGGAGCCATCATATGGTGATCATTCTCTCGGGCCGTGGAGACAAGGATATGGATACTTACAGCAAATACTTCAGCCATGAATCGCATTGATGAACTTTTTAAGCGTAAACAGGAATCCGTATTATCTATTTATTTTACAGCGGGTTTCCCTGAATTAAACGATACAACTCTCCTTATTTCAGGGCTCGAAAAAGCCGGTGCCGATCTGGTCGAAATCGGATTCCCATTTTCCGATCCGGTAGCTGACGGTCCGGTTATTCAGGCCAGCAGTCATCAGGCTTTAGAGAACGGAATGAACCTTGATATACTTTTCGAGCAGCTCATGAGCATAAAAGCCACCAGTTCCATTCCGAAAATCATGATGGGGTATTTCAACACCGTTTATCAATATGGAGTTGATCGATTTATCAGTAAATGCTCTACAAGCGGAGTGGATGGAGTGATTATTCCAGACCTTCCGGCAGAGGTATATGAAAGGGAGTACCGACAATCGTTTGAGGCAGCGGGGATCCATGTAATTTTCCTGGTTGCACCCCAGACCACTCCCGAACGTGCGGAGTATCTCCAGGCGTTGACAAAAGGATTTTTATACCGGCTTTCCATGTCGGGTACCACGGGCAATGCGGTTGTTGGTGAGGCACAATTGGTTCCAGGGGTGGACCCAAGTGCCCACCCAAAAACAGACAGTATGCCGGTTTTGATCGGGTTCGGAATACATGATCATGCAACCTTTGAAATGGCCTGCCGGCATGCGAACGGGGCGATTATCGGGACGGCGTTTATACGACACCTGTCGAGGAAGACAGAAGACAGGAGACAAGAGACGGAAGACAAGAGACGGGAGATTGCTGAAATCTGTAAGGGTTTTATAGATAATATCAGGGGCTGAAAATAGACTAAGGACACATTCTGGAGGAACGCTATTCAGGAATGCGGTACGAAGGGTGAACGTGCTGTTGCGAAATGCCGTGGTAAGGGACGGGGTCCCCGCTTCCGGCTGCGCCTGCGCGGGGATGACAACTCTCC
>CAILAQ010000626.1 GCA_903832165.1 uncultured Bacteroidota bacterium
TATTCCTATCCGGTCAATCGAAAAAATAGTTGGTCTTCTCCAATTAAATGAAAAGGAAACAAATGCCTTTACAAAAGATTTGATTAGCTTTTTTGAAGGTATTTGTTTATCCATCGGAACATTATTAATGCGAAAACTGGCAGAACAAGAGTTAATTATCGAAAAGGAACACGCTGAACAAAGCGACCGCCTCAAATCCGCTTTTCTTGCCAATATGAGCCACGAGATCAGAACACCTATGAATGGCATTCTGGGATTTTCCGATTTGTTGAAAGATCCTGATCTTACCGGTGAAGAGAAAGATAAATATATTGAGATGATAGAAAAAGGTGGCGCCCGCATGCTCAACATCATCAACGATATTATCAGCATTTCGAAAGTGGAATCCGGACAAATGGAAGTCAGCCTGTCGCAGACAAATATCAAGGAGCAGATCGAATACCTGTGTACCTTCTTTATGCCGGAGGCGGCACAAAAGGGACTTGGCCTATCTTGCAGCTTTTCCCTGCCCGGAAAAGAGGCGATTATAACTACAGACCGGGAAAAAATCTACGCCATTCTTACCAACCTTGTTAAAAATGCGATTAAGTTTACCCAGAAGGGCTCAATCGAAGTTGGTTGCGATCGTGTAGAGACGGATAATTATCCGTCTCTACAGTTTTTCGTAAGAGATACGGGTATTGGCATTCATGAAGATCAGAAGAAATTAATATTTGAAAGATTCAGGCAGGTTAGCGACTCACAGATCCGCAAATCCGAAGGGGCAGGTTTGGGTTTATCTATTTCGAAAGCCTACATCGAAATGCTAGGCGGTAAAATTTGGGTGGAAAGCGAATATGGAAAAGGTTCAACTTTCTATTTTACCATTCCCTTTTAAACCTGTCAGCTTTCAAGCTTTCGGCATATACAGAGTTTAATTTTTAAAGCTGACAGGTCAGTTCGCATCCTTCACACACCGTACCGAAAACAGGCGTGCCGTTTCCTCGGCGAATCCTCGCAACACTTTGCCCGACGGCTTATCAAAAGTGATTACCCAGGTGCTGTTTGATGATCCGCCGGCAGGCTTGGAGGTTGTCCAGTAATTGCCCTGTTTATCAAGTCCGGAGTAACTGGCATCTGCGGCACTATTACCTATTCCCATCCCCCCAAGGATGGCTCCGAAATCCGATTCTCCGCCCGGCATAAGGGCTTCATAAAGCCGGTCCTCCGAATAATTTGAAAATAGCTTTTCCCAGTCGTCTTTGGCAGGAACCCGCCAGCCTTGCGGGCAGATCCCCTGGATATACCCTATCTGATACAGGTTACCATAAATGAAGTAAGGCTGCCACTGGTTATCGTAATAATACTGATGGTATCCGGTAGTATCGTGGAGACATACGTTTCTGGTGAACCACCATTGGTCACCTATAAGCACAGTTCCATAAGTCTGGTAAGGATCGCCCCGGTTATCGGCGTACAGACCGGTGATGTTGGTCCCATTGGAAACATGTATCACCCTGGATAAGGTATCAGTTTCCCCCAAAGGATCACGAACCTGCAGCAATGCCCTGAAAACACCGGTCGATATATAGCGATACATTTTTACCACGTCACCAATATAATCCGTATCCCAGGTGCCGTCACCATTAAAGTCCCACCGGTAGGTGCATTCTGATGGGGAGGATTCATTATCGCGGGTGGACCAGCAATCGAACCGGAAATCCGTTCCCAGGTTTCCTGTTAGTGAGCTGACGGCAAAGGAGGCACGGGGAGGCATATTATGGTGGTAAACACGAATTCTATTGACTGTATCGTTGATTAATCCACGATCGCTCCTTACCTGGAGACGAACAAAATGAATAAACTCTGTTTTGAAAACATGCAGGGTCCGGGGTTCGTTAAGCCAACCTGTATCGTATACACGGTCATTGTCCCAGTCCCATCGGTATTGTAAAGGTTTATCGGGAAAATCCTGATCGATAGAAGAGGAAGCATCCATCATGATTTCCGTATTGTCGGTAACCGAATCGGGAATACACTGGAAAGCAGCTACCAGTTTCGGATCTTCGAGGGAGACGTTCACCCCGGCGGTTTGAGTGCTGATCAGGCCTGATGGGTCCCTGACCTGAAGTCTGGTTTCATAAAAACCGATTTCAGGATAGCGGTGATGAATTTTTGCCGAATCGCCGAAGGTGGTTTCCCATACCCCATCGTTTTCGAAATCCCATCTGAATTTAAGCTGATTGAGTGAATCCTCGTCATCGCGGGTAAAAGAGGCATCAAAGAGAAAGTTGGTAAAAATGTGTCCGATTTTTTGCGATAAGCGGAGTACGGGTTTCGGCGGAGAATAACCCCTGATAACCGGCAGGGTAAAACTCATTGTATCAGTGCCTCCAAGCAGGTTTGAGAGCTCTACTTTTGGCATCCATGTTCCCGGAGCATAATACCGGTGTTCATACACGAGAATTCTGGCAAACGGGGTATCCCAGTTTCCATCCCCATCCCAATCCCAGCGGCAAAACATTTTGCTGCCCTTCATGGTTCTGCTGTCCGACCGGCTCAGGTCGAAACGAAAAACCTGGGTTGTATTGCCCAGTTTGGGAGATACGGATGCCTCAATGAGCGGCTTCGGAATCGTTTCCTCCTTCCGACAGGATTCTCCGCTCATCAGTATGGTAATCACGAAGATCGAAACAGCAATATGGAGTAACCTGCCTGTCATCTTAATGGAATGCCGTGGTATATCCTTTTACCAAACCCTTGATGACAGTTACCTTACCCCCGGCTGCTATGATATTGTTCTCCCCGAGGAACCCGGCTGTTTTGCAGGAATCCCCGCTGCAATAGCAGGCAACGCTGGCATAATAAAAATATTCGCCCGGCGGCAGCTCAAACCGGTAATGGACCACAGCCTCAGAAACATTAGTCTGGGTGAAAAATTTGCCGAGATAGAGATCGTCTGCGGTATAGGCCAGACAAAGTCTCACTTTCCTGAGTCGTGAGGCCGGTATGATCTGATTATAATAGACGAAGGCGATATCGAGGATTCCGGTGTTTTTTTCATTGGTTAATACCGTGTCGCCGCCATCAGTGGCAACCTTGTCGCACGCGAGCAGCACGACACTTATCAGAATAACCAGTATCCGGAGGCTAATGTGTTTCATGGTATATAGAATCGATTTGAGCAGTTGTGAGGAAGCCCAGGTTTCGGGTTTGTGGACCCATTGCCAGTGTGTCGATTGTAAATCCTGATAAAGGCACATTGTTAATGCGCGAGTGAGTGAGGCACGAAAAAACGCCGATAGCGTTATCGAAACTGTTGACTTCCAGAATTGAGAAAGACTGGGTATTATTCTCGGCCCGTATTTTCATGGCCAGGTCCTCTCCTCCGAGGGAAACATGAAAGTCGAGCCCAAGCGGAACTCTCCTGACATTTTCCTCGGGCTTGATCGCACGGGCCACCTCAATCAGGAATCGTTCTCCGGAGATACGCTGCTCGCAATATTTGATCATGGGATCATATTGATAGATAAATTTTTGAGGCAAAACCAGTGACTGATCCATCCAGATTCCATTTTTAAACTCGGCATATCGAAATGTCATGGTAGATTGAAATACAGGACCGCCGGTCACGGTATGAATCCGGACAAAAAAATCGATTGAGTTCAGCAGCGTGGCTTCCCGGCCGGGCACCAACTCCGGGTCCACCACCGACAGGTTGCCATCAAAACTTACGGTTTCGCCATGAATGATCTTATTTGTAGCAGGAAAGTGGATATACAGTGAATATCGGGCACCTGGCTGTATCCGGCAGGGAATGGCGTAAATCTGGTTAACTGTTGATGGAAACCATCCGGAATCCTTCTGAATCGTACTGACGGGATATCCGTAGGTGATCTCCTGGCTGAGATCGGTATATTCAATGGCCAGGTAAACGCGCATCTCCTGATCCACCAAAATTTCCTCCTGATCCGGGCGGAAATTGGTATCACCGGGATATACTGACCAGGTACTTCCAATCCTGACATACTGAATGGAATCTTCGGGATCAAGCAAACAATAGACCACCGGAAGCGGGTCGCCCGGTGCAATCAATTCTACGTCGGTGGAGCAGGCCCCCAGAATCGTTAGCAAAGCCAGCGAGAAGATTCTCAGTTTCATTTTAAGCTTTTCGGCGTCTTTTTTTAACCTGTCAGCTTTAAACCTAAAAGCTATGACAAGTTTTACTGTTTAAACCTGTCAGCTTTAAACCTAAAAGCTATGACAAGTTTTACTGTTTAAA
>CAILAQ010000627.1 GCA_903832165.1 uncultured Bacteroidota bacterium
CAATGGTAATTTCAATGTTACCGAAACATTTTTCTCCTGCGGATATAACAACAGTTCCAACTTCCACCGGCATTTCAGGCAACACACGGGGCTCACGCCATCGGAGTACAAGGATCAGGTACTCAAGAAACCCCAGTTCGCCCAGTATGCCTGATCGGGATTATTTCCGGTATTCATTCAGTGTTTCCAGCCATGCCATGATATTCTGAGGAGGCACATCCCCCTGAATAACATGTATGGGGGCAAAAACAAATCCCCCGCCGGGCGCAAGGTCTTCAATACGACGTCTGGTTTCATCTTTAACCTGCTGTGGTGTCCCTTCAGGCAAAACGGATTGCGAATCGCAGCTTCCGCCCCATATGGTTATCCGGCTGCCAAAATCTTTTTTGAATTTAGCGGTATCCATACCCCGGCAATTCACCTGAAAAGGATTCAGTATATCAACGCCAGCCTCTATCAGCAGTGGAATGGTTTCCATGATAGCTCCGTCGTTATGAAAAAAGATGTAGGCTTTCCCTTTGGCGCTCTCTTTAATAAATCTGAACAGTCTGCAGTGGTAGGGCCAGATTATTGATTTGTAAAGGTCCAGTGAAACCAGCAGACTTTCCTGCGTTCCCAGATCATCGGCACAGGAAATTATAACATCACGATTACCGACAAGTTCCAGAACCTTTCCCCAGTATTTCATTTTCAGCTCCAGGATTTTTTCCATCAGAGCCTCAATCAGCTTATCATTGCCGAGCATGTCCATGAAAAATTTCTCATAGCCGGTCATCCACATGGCATGTTCCCACATTCCGGAGCTCATTCTTTCAACGAAACAGGCTTGCCGGTCAATGTCAATCACACGATCCACCTGTTCCCGAATTCCCACAAACCTGGCCGGGTCGAGTGGATCCGGCCATGGGTAATTTTCAATTTCCTTAACAGTTTCGGCATTTGCCAGAGGATGGAGATACTGGTCATAATACATCCCTCCTTCCACAGGCATTTGCCAGCCAATCCCGAATTCATCAATCAGACGGGAATACCTGCCTTCAAGCCACGGAGCCTTTCTGAGGGGGGCAATGGAAGGTGAATGCGGCCTCACTGAACCTACATCCGTTTTAAAAAGCAATGCCAATTCAGGGTCAAAATCGGCCAGTTGAGTAACATCATCCTGAATAGTCGATCCGGTATCAATCCCAAGATATTTCTTGAGATTTCGCAAGGCACGGATATTGATACCCGTAACGGCAGCAGCGCCAAGATCAAAAGGAATATGGTCGGGCTCCCGATGCTCCAAAGCATCAATGACCCGCTGATAACTGGTGTACTCCATCGGTTAGCTGATCAGATATCTTGCTCCTTTTACGGTTGCGAATTCAAGCGATCCATCGGGCAAAATTTTAGCCTTTACTGTTTTACCGGCTGATATCACTTTCGCCTTAATGCCGGGCTTAATGCGACATATCTGCCCATCTTTCGAGAGAACCTCAACGCTAACCACTTTGTTAGCATTCCACTTAAGATCCAGTTCAAACGCTCCCCTTGCACAAACCCCTTTGAATTCCCCTGAACCCCATTCTTTTGGCAATGCGGGAAGCAGATCAATTACACCCTCGTGTGACTGCATCAGCATTTCTGTAATTCCGGCTGTAACGCCCAGTGATCCGTCGACCTGCAGCGGTGTAAAACATTTGGCAAACAGCTGCGGATAGGCTTGTTCCTTGATGTATCCCTTGAAAATACTGTTAGCCCTGTCGCCATCGTACAACCGTGCCCACAGTGACATTTTCCATCCGCGCGAGAAGCCGGTGCCCCCGTCGCCACGCTGTTCCAAAACAGCCTTGCATGCATTAATGAATTGAGGAGTTCTTTTGACAGATAGCACATTCCCCGGATATAAACCATACATATGAGAGAAATGGCGGTGTTTCTCTTCCATCTGTGCATAATCTTCGCTCCACTCCTGCAGACTTCCATTTCTTCCGATCTGGGGTGGAACGAGCCTCGACCTGGCGATTGCAACTTTTGCAGCAAAATCCAGATCCATACCGAGTATTTTTGAGGCTTCCCCGTAATAGCCGAAAAGATCCGTCAGTATTTCCATGTCCATCGATGAGCCATAGCAAATCGTGGTAAAGTAGAACATACCGGTAACCTCGTCATAGAAATACTTGTAACCCGGTCCCTTTGGAGGGTTTTCAGGGGAATTGGAGGGATTGGTGACGAGCCATTTCCCATTCGGATGTTCGACCAGAAAGTCCATGAAAAACTGAACTGATCCTTTGATTACGGGATAAACATCTTTAAGGTAATCCTTATCCATTGTATAGAGATAGTGCTCCCAAAGGTGGGTGGTAAGCCATGCTCCCCCTACCGTAAAAGTACCCCACGTAGGGCCATCCATCGGGGCAGCCACACGCCAGATATCGGTATTCTGATGAAACACCCAGCCTCTGGCACCGTAATGTTCCTTTGCCACCTGCGATCCCTGGTCGGTAAGCTCTTTTACCATCGTGATCAATGGTTCCGCACAATCCGACAAGTTCCCGGATTCCACAGGCCAGTAATTCATCTCCGTATTGATATTGGTGGTATATTTTGAATCCCAGCTCGGGTTCATGTTATCGTTCCAGATCCCCTGAAGATTTGCAGGCTGTGTTCCCGGCCGCGACGAGGATATCAGCAGATATCTTCCGAAGTGATAGCATAACGAAGCGAGATTCGGATCGGATGCCGTGGCAAATCCTGTCATACGTTTATCGGTGGGCAACCATGAATTATCCGTAACGGGAAGATCCAGCTTAACCCGGTTGAAAAGGCCCTGATAATCATTAACTGCCGAATTATATACCTGAGGATATGTTTTGCCTGAAAGTTGGCTGAGGTACTTTTCAACCCGGGCATTCTGATCAGCGCTGACATCTTTATAATTGACAAAATTTGTCGCCGCAACCACATAGATTGTAACAGCATCTGCCTTTTCAATAATAAGATCAGTATCATCCAGTTTCATAGTCCCGCCTTCAGGTATTGCCTTAAGCTGAACCCTGTATCTCAAGGCCCCGGTAACACCCATGTAATCGGCTGATTTTCCATTGATGACCAGACCATCTCCGCCTACCCCATCCATTCTGAAATAATCCGTGGCATAATTGGAATGAGCACCGTTACGGCAACCCCTCAGGCTGGCCTTCAAAGATATGCTTCCCGGTTTACTGGCGGTCAGCCTGACGGCAATCACCTGATCAGGCACTGACGACAGCACTTCCCTGTGATAAGTTATGCCGTTCGCGGTATATTCCGTTCCGGTGGTCCCGGTTGCCAGATCCAGCCATCTTTTATAGCCCGTGACTTCCTTTTCGTTCTCAAAAAACAGGTGAAGGTTTCCAATTGGCTGATATTTCATTTGTTCCACCGGATAGCCCATCAGGTAGCGTCCGAAAAGCTTAAGCGCCCCGATAGGATTTCCTTCAAAAATCATTTTCTGGATATCAGGCAGCACTTTATATCCACCCTTTACCACGGTTGAATATGGTCCGCCCGACCAGTATGTTTCCTCATTTAACTGAATTTTTTCTTCCCCATTGCTTCCAAACACCATGGCACCCAGGCGGCCGTTACCAACCGGCAGGGCTTCTTCCCACACTTTTGCCGGAGCCTTATACCAAAGTAACGTGGACGGACTAAAGGTTTTATCTTCAATACTTTTCGATACATCCTTTCCCTGGCTCATGACAGGGATTAAAAAGCAAACCAGAGCTGCGAAAGACTTGATGAATGTTCGGTTCATGATATTTTTTATTTCTTGATTTCGATTTTAGATTCTTTCCCTGCAATTAGGGTAACCTTGCGGCTCCCCCCAGGAGTTTCAAGGTTAATGGTCTGGTCCTTGCCCGAGATCAGGCTAGCAACAACAATATCTTTATCCCATTTAAGGCTTGATATTTCGATTTGTCCACGGCACAGCACCCCTTTGATCTCTCCGACGGGCCAGGCTGAAGGCAAAGCAGGAAGCAATTTAATGCGGCCCGGATCGGAAGCCACGAGCATTTTAATGATTACCGCCGGCATACCACCGCTGATATCCATATTAAACAACGACTTATGATTATGCATGGATGCCATATTATTTAGCCAGAATCGATTAACCATATGCTTCAGAGATTCGTATACGATGGCGGTATCTCCCATACTTGCCCCGGCCTGTCCGAGTTGCACCAAACCAAATGACATAAATCCGGATCCTTTACCTTTCCAGTGCTTCTCCAGTTTATAATTGATACTTTTCCTGAACGCTTCAATAAGTTTCGGGTTTGAGGCGATCTCTTCCGGCATGCCGTCGAAAAGCGCGTATAACTGGGATGAATGCCTGTGTGCATCATTATTGATGAGTTTCGGAGTCAGCCATTCTTTGACCATTCCATTTTCATCAATCATATAATCAGGCATTTTAGAAAGCATTTTCTGCCAGAGCAGAATCTTATCTTTATTCACGCCAAGCTCCCGTGAAGCTGATATCAGGTTATTGAACAGTTCCTTGGCGACGGCAACATC
>CAILAQ010000628.1 GCA_903832165.1 uncultured Bacteroidota bacterium
GCAAGCATTTCTTTAGTGCCCCTCTCGGTCCCCAATCTGATCACCGTTTCTATCGGGCCAACGCCTTGCCGGCTGCCACACCATTCGCCATCAATAGTTCTTCCACCAGGGTATCTTGCACTCAGGAAATCCATGGTCCAGCCATCCAGGTTGACGCAATCGATCAGGTCATCCTTACCCCGGGCAGGCTTTAAGAAATGTTCCTTTGACGGGTAATATGGATAGGATATCGAGCCGTCGCCATCGCCGTTGTCAATTGCATACTGGCTCCAGATATTGCCCTGGCAAACGTGAATTCCTTCCTTTTCCGCCAGATATCTGAGATTTTCTGCAGCGAGGTAACCTGCTATGACACTCTGGGGACGGTATCCACCTCCAACCATATCCGAAACCATCTGTAAACCATCATGCAGGTCGCGGTTAACCTGCTCACGGGTATTATACATATTGGCAAAATAACCGCCTGGTATAAAGGTAATCTCATCGCCATACTGTTCATGATACGATACAATCAGCTTTTTCAGATCACGATAGGCAGGGCGCTCATCCTTGAGGGCGAGCCAGCTGAAGGCCCAGGTAATGCGAGCTCCCGGCCAGCCTTTATCTATGGTTTCCCTGAAAACCCGGGCTTCTTCCGGAGAATGAATACTGGATTCATCTTCGCCATTGGTTACATCGCGTGAGGTTTCAATCTGGTTAACACGCACTACCGTATTAAAAGTAAAATAGCGGTGCCCCAGAAGCTGTTTTTCAGGTTCTTTCTCCATTCCGAGCATCGCTTCTGCAAAGGCCTTACCCAGGCGAACAAAAGTCTTGGCACTGCCCAGATAATGATATTCAGCGTTAGAGGCGCCCCTTTTCCAGATAGCCTTTTCCGTTCTTGTTAGTCCATCCGTCGCAAAGCCATACTTTTCCATTTGCTTTCTGGCTTCCTCCTTAGTCATTTTGCCTTCTTTTACCTGCCATTTCCATTCGTTTGTCAGCCGTTGCTTCCAGTAAATATCACTAAGCCCGAGTTCGTAAAAGGGGCCACTATCGACCGCCTTCACATTTCCACGATAGGGTTCTGCTACCTTGCTGTCATATTGCTCCACAGCAGCTAATTGTGCCTTGCGAAAATCGCTGACGGGCAGAGTTTTGTCGAACTTCCGACTGTCCGGATCAGTACCATAAACTCCCAGAATGCCAACTAAAAACGGCATGCGTGGCACGTTAAATTCCTTTCGCACATCACTGATAAAATGGATCATATTCTCGGTATACTGCCCGATATGGTATCGGTTACACATATCATTCCAGCCCTGAAACCAGACGAATCCTGCCAGTTCATAGCCCTGAGCCGGATCGTAGCCTGGAACGATCTTACTGATGCTCTCTGTACTATTCAGTGTTGCCCTGATGTGCCCGATCATTTCGCGGTAATAATGTCCGACCGCTTCCTTCGAAGGAACATTTCCCTGAGCCTTCTCTTTCGGGCTGGGTTCATAAGGTCCGGAGCTTGGCGGGCGAAAGTCTACCGCCAGAGATTTTCCTCCCCAGGCGGTCTTGATGATCAGGACCGGCTCATCGTGTGCTTTATCCATATAGAGGCCAAAAGCATATTCCGGCCCGATTCGCTCACGATCAAAACCATAGCCCACCCTGACTTTACCCTGCAGAACGGTATCGCGCTCATCCTGTTGAGTGAAGTAGGTTATCCAGGCATTGTCGCAGACTACGGGATGGCCCTTCTGGTCCAGTATCATGCTTAAAAGTGACGCAGTCTTCGGATCGTCACCAATGGCTTTAAATGTACTGAGGTGCGCTGAGCCCTGCATATTCGACTGCCCGGCCATAATATAAACTTTGAGCGGTTTCCCGGCAGCCATCACGGTGCTGGAAACTGTTACTGTGATGACCGCAGCCATCATTATTCGTGCTAATAATTTCATCTTTTTATTGGCTAATGGTAAACCATACCCTGATGTTACACGGTGGTTGCCAGGTGGTTTCGCTGATTGGTCTCATTACCACCGGATATTTTCCGAACATATCAGAATGAATATGCTGCATCACCAGATAGGTGTTTTTTAAATTTGAACCCGATGGTGCCAGTTCAGGAGTGAATTTCAGCTGGTCCCGCAATTCAATATAATTGCTGTAGTTAGGCTCCGAATCAAAGAATGGTTGAAAGATACCATCAACTGACATCAGGTAGGGACCATAAAACAGTGCCGCCTTCATTTTTCCGGCAATCGGGAATGCAATCTCCTTCTTGTCCTTAGTGACCCATTTCACTTCATAGTCCAACTCAACATCAATCTGGTCGCCGGCCTGGAGCGTTTGATCAAGAAGCAGGTAATCACCTTTCTGCACGGCTCGAAGTTTTTTCCCGGCGAAGGTCAATTCAACCTGCTTCGCCCAGCTGGGTTTTCGCACCGCCAAACGTGAATTTGTCCCGGCTTTTATGACACGGATCTTAAATTGGTTGGACCGGTTTTTTACTTGTTCCGCGGAAACATGGAGCTCGTTATCGGTATATTCTCCGTCGAAGAAGAGGTTGAGTTGAACCGTATTTTCCGTTCTGGTAAAAATATGTTCTTTCGTTTCATGCAGGGCACGCAGGGCATGGAAATTACAACACCACCATGACCGGGCAATATTATTATCATTGACGAGGCCCATTTCCGGATCCAGGCTCCTGTGACCGAAATCGCCGGTTTCATACTGGTTGGCAAACAGGTGGTTGATGAGACAATGCTCTGAATTCTCAAGGTATTTTGTTTCCCCTGTAGTTTTCCATAAGCGAAGCGAAAGCATGATAAAATCAGCTTCTGCACAACCTTCATCGCGTGCATCTTTTGCAACTCCCACGGTTCCGAAATATTCAGGAACACCGCCAAAAATCAGATATTCCGGCGATCGAATCAGTTCATTGTAACGGTCGGTCACAAATTTCAGTTGTTCTGTTTTGCCTGTCCGGTCGTAAAGCATCAGGGTACCCATCAACGTATTCAGGTAGCCATGGCTGTGTTGCTTACCGGGCGGAGGAAGCAAGGGGAAGACTGTGGAGGCGGTTTGCAGGTATTTTTCATCTTTGGTTTCATCCCAAAGCAGCACCAATCCTTCCATCAACTGGGTGAAACAAATGTAACCCATGAAATCTTTATCCTTCAGTCGCGCTACCACTTGAGGACGGGTACAATTATCAGCTATTCCATTGATGAAATTTCCCAGGTTTTTGGCTGCTGCAAGCACTTTGGGCTGATGATCCATTCGATAATATTTCATCAGGCCCACCAGCAAACGACCGTTTCCCCAAAGCAAAGCCATTTGCTTTTCAGCCAGTTTATCAGCATCAAACACCAGATCCGGGTTACCAAAACGTCCGTCCGGATGCTGGTACCGAAGAGCTTCATCCATCAATTTATGAATGTCGATCGGATTGTTTTTCACCGGATAAGAGGAAAAAACATCGAAATAACGCCCGGAAATATCGCCGCTGAAATCAGTAAACCGCCGCTTGAATTCCGGTTTAAGCGAGAGATCCGCCAGAATAAAATCAGATGACATTGCAGGTGTATTTCCAAACATGATCCGGTCGGTCACCATCTTTATCCGTTGGTCAATTTGTCCTACGGCAGGTATTACAATAAAAACGGCGAGCAGGAATAAGATATTTTTCATTACCTGTTTTGTTAGATAGATCCGGGGCTATTTCTCTATTCCCTGCTGTGTAACAATGGGAACATAACCAATCTCCATCCCTTTTGGCGGGGTGACTAACAGAGCCGGGTCAATTTCCGCCAATTTTCCGATCAAAGGCTTAGGAAGATATTCACGGTTCTTTGTCCAGTTCCGGTGCAGCAATTCCACCCGCCTCTGCATTTCTTCCCGCTCTGCTTTGGTCAGATCCGCATTGAGCAGTGCAGGCTGGTCGGAGAAACGATACCAGTAGTAGGTCAGCGTGCTGCCATCACCCAATTTTACCTTGAAAGGTCCTGCGGCCGGACCCGGGGTTTTCCAGGAACTTCCTTTATCATCCGGAGTTACATAAGCCACGGGCGTGCGTGGTTCAGTATTGTTAAAAGTAACATTCTGCAATCCGGTTTCGGCAGGTACCTCTTTCGGCGACACGGCTATCCACTTACCAATGGTGTCGTTACCTTCTTTTACCAGTTTATAATACTCCGGAAGGGTTACCAAAGAACCGTTATTTGTTTTTCTGGTCGTGATTAAGTCACCTGCCCAGCGGACCCTCAGGGTTGCCGAATCAGTGACATTAGCATCCATATACGAAGTAATATTCAGTAAGGCACGTTTATTCTTGGGGATATGATCAGCATAAAGGCTCCAGTTCGACCGGACTCCTTTTTGAAACTTCTGCATGGTGGCCCCAGCAAGATCAATGTTACCATCAGCCGCTGCTCCTCCCTTAAACCAGGCTTCCACCTTGTCCCAGAGTGCCGTCTTGTTGTATACCATCAGGCGGTGCAGCAGATCCGAATTTCCGTCAGCTCCCAGGGGGTACTGTGTTGTAGCGATACGGACGTAGCTCTGGCCTTTAGAGTCGGTGGCTTCAGCGGAACGGATATGCTGTGTTTCCATTTGAAATGCCTTGTTGGCTTGTGTTGGGCGCTGATCGAGAAACATCCCGCTCAATTTGGGATTTTCAACGGTTGCACGGGACCAGAAATAAGGGGTAAAGAATGCAACCGGGCCCTTGAAATTAGCGGTATTAATAAACAGGGTCCAGCACTGATTACCGGTAGGAACGTCTGCGCCTGCCGTGGTGGATTTGGGCTCCGTGAGCGGTAATGGCAGGTAGCCGCTGCCGAACAATTCGCCGCAGGTGCCCTGCTTCAGGTTTAAGCCATCAGGAGGCCACAATAGCCAGGGACTCAGCTGAGCTGCACCGTATTTTCCTTTATCATTGCTCCAGTCTCTGCCTTGTCCGGCACCGGGACCGTTGGCCCATCCCTCAAAGTTCAGCTGTACTCCTCCCATAATGAATTTCGGTGTTGCCGTGGCATACTCGGTATCGTTCCACCAGCCCAGACCGCCTTCAACATCCGTATAAAAATCCTTCTTTGCCAAAGGCGAGTTATTCTGCGGAAACATCCACGAACCGAACAAGCCTGATTGGAAGCTCCTGCCCGGATACTCCTTTACCAAAGGAAAGGCGGCAGCATACATCGAGTATCCCGCATTAAAGGTTGTATCAACTTTATCCACCCTGGTAATCATATATCCGCCAACATTGGCTTCACGGATCGATTTACCTGTGGAGGCTTTATCCTGTGCCGCAACCATGGTGGTCAACAGTAAGGCGATGATGATGTTAAATAAGTACTTCATAGTTAGATTGTAATTACGATTTCGATTTGTTTTTACCTTATTCCGATTTAATAAACTTAATGAACTTTGAATAAACTCCATTGGTGAAATTCAGAATATACTGACCCTCTGAAAGGAAGCTGATATCCAGCACTTCCCTTGTGTTGTACAATTTTACCGTTTGGATTATTATTCCCGTAATATCCATTAACTGAAGTTTCGTATTGGAGTCGGGAACGGTCTGCAGCAAAATGTTTAAATAATGTGATGCCGGATTCGGATACACTTCAATTACCGGGGACTTGTCGAGGACATTATGATCAGTAGAATTCACCACAGTTAGTTCCTGGCGTATAACAATGGGAACATATCCCACTTCCAGACCTTCCGGTGGGGTGACTATCAGTGCAGGGTCAATATCTGCCAATTTCCCGATGGTGGGTGCGGGCAGGTATTCACGGTCCTTTGTCCAGTTTCGGTGCAGCAATTCCACCCGCCTTTGCATTTCTTCACGCTCTTCCCTGGTCAGATCCGCATTCAGCAATGCTGGCTGGTCGGCAAACCGATACCAGAAATAGGTTACCGTGCTGCCATCCCCGAGGTTCGCCTCGAACGGTCCGGCCACCGGGCCCGGAGTATTCCAGCAGCTTTCTCTGTTAGCAGGAGTAATGTACGCCACCTGGGTTCTTGGGGCAGTATTGGTAAAACTAACATTCTGGAGTCCGGTTTCTGCCGGCACCTCTCCGGGTGCCACTGCAATCCACTCACCAATGGCGTCACTCCCGGTTTTTACCAGTTTATAATACTCAGGAAGAGTAACCACAGCGCCGCTGCCTGTTTCTCTTCGAGTGATAAGGTCACCTTCCCAACGAACTCTCAAAGTTGAATTATCGGTAACATTTGCATTCATATAAGAAGTAAAATTCAGATAGGCACGTTTATCCGAAGGGATATCATCGGCATACAAACTCCAGTTTGACCATACTCCTTTATTGAATTTCTGATTGTAAGCCCCGGTGAGATCAATGGTTCCATCAGCCGGTGCACCTCCCTTAAACCAGGCATCGACCTTGTCCCAGAGCGCCTTTTTTTTATAGACCATCAGGCGATGCAACAGATCCGAATTTCCATCGGATCCAACGGGATACTGTGTAGGAGCTACGCGAGCATAGGTAACTCCTTTGGAATCAGTAGCTTTCGCGGAGCGGATATGCTGCGTTTCCATCTGAAAGGCTTTGTTGGCCTCTGTGGGACGCTGATCGAGAAACAACCCGCCCACCCGTGGGTCCTTAGCGGATGCCTCGGTCCAGAAGTAAGGGGTAAAGAATGCAACCGGGCCCTTGAAATTCCCGGTGTTAAGGAACAGTGTCCAGCACTGGTTTCCGGTAGGAACGGCTATGCCTGCCGTCGTGGTTTTCGGCTCAGTGAGCGGTAAAGGCAGATAGCCGCTGCCAAACAATTCACCACAGGTGCCCTGCTTGAGGTTTAAGCCATCCGGAGGCCACAATATCCATGGGCTAAGCTGAGCCACACCATATTTCCCTTTTGGATTGCTCCAGTCTCTGCCCTGTCCGGCACCTGGCCCGTTTGCCCAACCCACAAAGTTCAGCTGTACTCCACCCATAATAAATTTCGGTGTTGCCGTTGCATACTCTGTGTCGTTCCACCAGCCCAGACCTCCTTCGATATCTGTATAGAAATCCGTCACCGGTAAAGGGCCGGTATTTTGCGGAAACATCCAGGTGCCAAACAAGCCCGATTGAAAGCTCTTACCCGGATACTCCCTCACCAAAGGATAGGCGGCGGCATACATCGAGTAACCCGCATTGTATGCTGTGTTCACGTTCACCACATTCGCAACCATATACCCGCCAATATGAGCATCGCGGATCGATACCACACCGGAGGCTTTTTCCTGTGCCGGAGCAAATTGGACAGGCAGAAGGCAAAAAATAATAGCAAACAATGTGTTGAGGAAGATTTTATTCGTAATTCGTTTCATCCGTTCGTTATTTAGTGTTTCATTCAAGTACTGTATTCCTTGCTGATGCACCTCGGATCCGGACAACATTCTGATAAATTCATCCTTAGGTTGACGGCTATGGGGGCAGTGGGTGAGGTGGATCATCGTAAAATGGTAATTTTTACCGGAACCTCTTCATTTAATGAAATATACAGAACCAGATCGTCTCCCTCCAGTTGATGGTTAATGCCGACTTTGCAGTTTTTGGTTTCTTTCCCGTTTACCAGGATTTTTGCCCCATCTGAATTCCAGTTTTTTAATATAATTGCCGGATTAATGATGGGTGAGTCTTTGCTGCCACGTAGAGTAAACACTACAGTTCCGGCTTTGGGGGTTGTGCTTTCCAGCTGATAACAACGCTGAGCTTTATCGTACCCTTTTGAAACATATTCATTGCCGGAAATCGAGATTTCGGGGGCATAGGCCCACGACCGGCCAAAACTGATCAGGTTGTCCATATTCATTCCGTTCATACCGTACAGGCTAATCCAGTACATACGGTTTCCTTCCTCATGAATAACCGGATCAGAGCAGGGTGAGCTCATGAAATGTGTCGGCCGGTCAGTTGTTTTGGCCCATCGTCCGTCGCTGCGGGCCTGGTTAACCGGGAAATGGTTATATCCACCGGCTATCCATCTAACCCACATATCGTTACCGGGCTCAAAACAGATAAAGGGTTTATTGTCGGATTTGAAATTGTACTGCTGAATGGTATATTTTCCGGTCCACCCGGCCGGCTGTTTGGGTGGATCAATAAAAACATCCACTTTTTGGTAGCCATAATCTGCTACCGTCACATACCTGTTCTCAAGGAGATCTTCGGGGCGCTGGCCAGGCTGCGTAAAGGGCAGTGATTCCTGATACTGTATTGCGTCGCCGGTAGTCCCTTTATTCCAAGAAACTTTCCGGATCGCTGACCCATCGGGATAGATGTAGTAGTATTCATCCACCCAGCATTCCCAGCCGGTTTTGGGATCGGGCATCCAGGTATTATCGTGCGAACTTACCAGTGCATAACGCCAGTGAACCACTGCTCTGGCAGCAGAGCTTTCGATGATCCTGACATGAGAGAAACGGCAATGCCGGTCCTGCATATGTTCGAAACATCCCTCGATGTCATTTTCTCCATTGCCCCAGGTTTCCAGGCTCTGATCGGCCATCCAGTTTTCATTTTCTGAAACCCAGGCAGGTCCGTACCGGGCTCCTCTCCAGAAAATCAATTTTGAAGGATTATTATCGAAGCATACCACGATGTCAGGATCCTCGTCCACAGGCCAGAGATTATCCCAACCGGGGTAGTATTTCAATTTGGTATAAAAGGCGCCAAAATGACCCGGATTTTTTTGAATAGATGGCAATCTGCGGGGCTGAATATCCGGAGCTGATGGATTAATTTTTAAGAAATCACCTTTGATCTGGTCCGCGGTCAGGGCAGTATCGAACACCTTAACTTCATCAATAATTCCATCCAGCCCGAAGTATGCCTCAACGGTTCCCCAGGTTCTGATGGTATTGGCCGGCCTTCCGGGCACCGTTACCATTCCGAGAATGCAGCTGTTGTTTGATGGATAGGTCAATGATCCTTTGATCGGCACCGTGGATACAGGCTCACCATTTACGTATAGCGCCATCTCTTTTTGTGCTGTATATACCCCGGCGATATGCATCCATTTCCGGAGTGGCATGGTCTCGCTGGCACTGGTACAGGCTATCCATTGTTCGCCGATCGCCGTTTCAAAAGATACCTGTCCGTATGGGCCGATAAGGAGGCGATATCCCTTTACTTCATTAGATTCTGTAGTAATGACCGGACACCAGTTCTGTGGATATTCGCCTAAAGCGACCCATGCTTCTATAGTGAAAGTGGCGCCTGGTTTTTTAATATCGTTCCCGGAGCGGATGACCCTGGTGGTAAATCCATCCAGGCGTAATCCTTTTCCGGCCACGCCGGCTGCCCACTCAAAATTTCCTTCAATAGTATCCGCGATTTTGGTCGATTCTTCAATTGCAGTCCGGTTCTTAATGGTTTCAAAATCCCATTTCATAACAGGAGTCTGAGCGATAGATACATAGGGTGCGGCCAGCGAGGTCAGCAACAGGGTGAGGATGAGGTTACAGATATGTTTCATAATTGGTTGATTACCGTGCTAAAGGTAGCAGCCAAATTGGAAATAGATGTGTATCTGATTGTCAGGACCGGGCACTAACTTGGCAGGCCGTTTTGCACTCCTCATATTCGTCCATGGAACTGTTCAACTGAAGATCTGAAATTATTGTTTTAGTTGGGATTTATCTATGTGAAGCTGTGACGGGTGTTACTTCCAGCTTCCACAAATCGATAGCTTCTTTCATTTTTTCAGTGCGCTCCGGGTATTTACCTGCAACGTTGGTTGTTTCCCGTATATCCTGGCTCAAATTGTACAATTCAACATTATCGCCTTTAGTCAGCATTTTCCATTTGCCATCCCGCATGGCAGTGCCTAATTTAGGCTCATAACCAAAAAACAGCTGTCGATCAGGGAGGTCAGACTGATTGAGCAGGTGATCTTTAAGGCTTATCCCGTCAAGTTTTCGTTGTTCGGGAATGTTGATCCCGGCGATATCCATGATGGTGGGCAGCAGATCCATCCCGGCAATCAGCTCATCAGAGGTCCACCCTGCCCTGATATGGCCGGGCCATCTAGCTATCGCGGGCACGCGGTGCCCGCCCTCGTAATTGCTGAATTTACCTCCGCGGTAAGGTCTTTCACCCGGGCTCATCTGGACATCCCCGTTGTCGGAAAAGAAGAAAATGACAGTATTCTCCTCCAGATTACAATCTTTCAGCGCATCCAGGAGCCTCCCCACGCTCTGGTCAAGATCCTCGAGCATCACCTTGTACCTTGCCTGCGCTATTTCTCCATTAAGGGGAATGTCTCTGCCACGGGTCCCCGGCGTGTCAGATGGAATCTGGTAGTAATTGTGAACGGCCTGGTGCGCGACGTACAGAAAGAACGGATTATCCTGATTGCGTTTAATGAAGTCTATCGATTTTTCAGTGATGATGTGCGTTGAATAACCTTCCTGTTCCTTTTTCTCAGTACCATCATACCAATCCTTATGCCTGAGGTAATCGCTTCCTCCAGGCAGGAACCCGATAAACTCGTCGAAGCCGAATTTGGTTGGATTGTTCTTCAGTTCTTCACCCAGGTGCCATTTCCCGAACAGTGCAGTCCTGTATCCTTTCTGTTTCATCAGCCGGGGAATAGTCAGTTCGGTGGAATCCAGTCCCGGGGTTTCCAGGTGGCTGGCTATCACATCAACAATCCCCACACGCTGCTGATACCGGCCTGTCATCAGGGCGGCCCGGGTAGGACTGCAAACGGAGCCATTTGAGTGGAAGTCCGTGAAGCATACGCCCTCCCGGGCCATCTGGTCCAGTCTGGGTGTTTTAATCCAGCCGTTGTAAAGGCTCATGTCGCCACATCCCAGATCATCGGCCAATATAATTATAACGTTCGGCTCGTCTCCACCTCCGTTTTTCCCGGCACAGGAATAAAGTATCAATCCGGGCAGGAGAAATATCATACCTGGGCCCCAATGTTTTGATGTTCTGTGCATTCTGTCCATCCGTTTCATAAAGGGTTTTATTATTTCTGACCGATTACGATTGGAACATATCCTGTTTCAAATCCCCTGGGAGGTTTAACAATAAGCACAGGATCCAGGGAAACCAGGGCCCCGGTTCTTGGAGGAGCCATGTATTCAGTATCGATGCTCCATTGTTGATGAATCTTCTCAACCAGAGATTGCAGTTTCTCTCTTTTTTCTTTGCTCCAGTTAAACTGTTGTAATGAGGGCTGATCGATGAATCGATACCAGCAATAAGTGACAATAGAGCCATCGGCCAGGGTAACCGTTTCCGGTTTGGAAGCGGGGCCCGGACTGGACCATGAACCAGCTGCAGGGGAAGTGTATGGTTCCCCTTTTTCCGCAAGCGTAAATTCTTTTTTGACAAGTTCCGCCGGTACCTCATTAACAGATACAGGTACTCTTTTACCTTTACCCACCTGCCTGTAATATTGCGGAAAATCACCTGCGGCAGTTACTTGATTACTATTCCATTGCATTCCAAACATATGACCTTCGAAAACCGCCGTTTTGAAAATTCCTTCCATATTTTCAAGGACAACCCTATCCTGATCAAACGCCGGCATTTTCGTAAATAATTCAGGTTCCCAGGTACCTTGCCGGTCAAATATCCCGTTACAGGATCCTACACCATTCCGCCAGGATTTAAAGGAGTTATATATCGCATCTTTCGAATAATATTTAACATCCTGAACAAGGATAGTCTTACCACTCTCATCGACCGGAAATTTCAGCTGAGGTATTTTGTAAAAAGTGGTATCCCCCTTACTTTTCGCAATAATTTTCGGAACCGTGTTGATTTCAATTGCACCACCACCCATCTCAGCCGGCCTGGCATCCAGTCCACGGCCATAATCCGGTTTATAATCCCTGGATATTTTGCTCCAAGTTTCGGCAATATAATAGGCAACCGGACCTTTAAAATTCATGGTGTTCAAAAAAAGTGTCCAGCTCTGGTCTCCCGTTGGTGGCGGCCCTTCGATAGCATCCAACAGGGGCAAGGCCATCCAGGAATATCCAAGAAACTGTCCATCCGGATTACCAACAAAAGTAACTCCATCGGGAGGAACAATAATTCTGTTGCTTAATTGTGCTATTCCCATTTTATCATCCGGCAAAGCACTGCTGCTATTGAAAAATGCCCATCCGGGTGTTGCAATCTCAAAATCATAACAACTTGAGGTGGCATTCATGCTGAATTTTGGAGAGCTATACCGGAATTTATTACCCTCCCAATATCCCACTCCTCCTTCAATGGTCTGAAATACTGAGGCATAAGTTGGTGCACGTTCATCCCAATTATCCCTGGCATAGGTCCCTTTAGGGCAAAGAGGGAATTTAACATCAGAGTTTTCAGGAACCACCCATGCACTGGGCAACCCAATCTGGAAATTGGCCAGCGGCTTATCAATCAACGGCCATACAGCAGTATAAAAACTGATTCCCGCACGAAAACCTTCCGGATGATTCGTTGTGCTGTAATCAATATATCCGTGTAATCCGTTTGATAATTCTGATAGCTCATAGCGGTCTTTCTTACCTGATTTGCATTGGGTACAAACACACATGATAAAGAAGATTGCCGGCAGCAAGTACAATTTATTCGATGTCATAACACCTCTTTTTGGTTTTAAAATTAATTGATATCGTAGGATACCTTCCCAGCTGTTTTCTGTTCGATCCAGATAATAAGCGTTTTTGTACCATCCGTATCCCGGATAATTCCTTGTTTGATCTTGCTACCTGCAGCCGGATTTTTACTATTAATCTTAATCCGGGATTTCGAGTCAGATCCCCAGTTCTTAATCACAAAGCAGGGATTCAATATGGGGCTGTCTTCAGATCCATCCAGACTGAACGATATTTTTGCTGATCTTTTGGTCATCACATAAGCTCTCTGCCCCTTTTCATAACCTTTACTTTCAGCTCCGCTGATGTTACTCAAAGCCGGAGCATAGTTCCATGAGCGGTTCAGATCCTTTAGCTCAGCAGCAGGGAGGTTGGTTATGCCATAAATGTTATACATATCCATTCTCCCGTCATCAAGCTTATGTTGTAACCCATATAAGGTAACAATACAGGATGAACTTACCCGGTCGATACCAGTTGCTACCGTTCCGTCACTTGGTAAAAGACCAAACGGGTAATGATTCCATGCGTTATATTTTGTATGTCCCGGGGCCATTCGCATGGACTCCCACTGACTGTAAGGGACGAAGTATGATCCAATTTCGCCGATATTGAAATGTTTATATTCAGATTTCAGATTCATATAGATGAGGTTCCGGTTCTCCTCAATACCAGGGCCTTTCCTGTAGGGTACTCCGGTTGAATAATTCCATAATTCCGTTTCACCTTTAATATTGGACACGGTAATGGCATCATAGGGGACATTATCTTCGGGCCGGGTTCCGGGCTGACTCAGCAATTCGTTTTGCTGGGTTTGTATATCCTTAAAATCGGCTAATCTGCCGCTCACCTGGTACCTCACCGAAACAGCATCC
>CAILAQ010000629.1 GCA_903832165.1 uncultured Bacteroidota bacterium
GACCCACGGGTCCCTCCCCTACATCGCTCTTCCGCGTCACGTGTTTCGCGTCACGCGTCCCGTCTTCCGCGTTCCGTGTCACGCGTCACGTGTCACGTCTTATTCTTTCCTAATCCACACCAGCGACCCACCCGTGGTTTTTGCGTCGGGCGTAGCTTTGCGGTTATTTCGGGCGTAATTCGGGATAGCAATCAGTGGCGTGCCATCGGCCCACTTACCTTTGATCGTCATGATGCCGCTCAGCATATCAGCTTTCCATTCCGGGGTGAGCGGACCGACTCCGATCGCCTTGCTGATATCCTGATTATCGGCCTCCTCCACATTGTAAATCAAGGGACCATATTTTATAGCAACCCTGCCACGGTCGGCAACGATATTCTTGTCGGCAACCATAGTCTGCACCTGCATGGGCAGTTCAAGATCGACCTTGTCACCGGCCTTCCACTTACCTTTTATTGCGATGTAGCCGTTTACCACCTTGGAGCTGACCGATTTTCCGTTCAGCGTGATCGATTTCATTCCGCTCACCTTTGGCAGACAGGTATAGAGTTCGCTGGTGGAACGATCAGGCACTCTGACATACAGTGTAAACTCCTTCGACACCTTCGGATTTACCGTAATGGAAACTTTGCCGCTCCAGGGATAATCGGTTTTCTGAACCATCTCCACATCTGTTCCGGCCACTTTTTCCACTTTAATGGTACTGCCTATATACAGGTTTACATAGATGGCATCATCACTTTTAACATACGTCCAGGTGGGGATCATCAGCAGGATACGGGGAATATTCCCTACGCAGCAAGGACAAACATGCCATGATCCTCTTGGTTGACTGCCCGTGAGCGGATTGTCGTAATAGAAGTTTTTGGCATCCAGGTCGAGCGACCCGAGCAAGGCATTATAGAAGGTTTCCTCGTATAAGTCGGCATATTTTGCATCGTGGTAGGCAAGGTTCATTTTATAATCGAAAAATATCAGCCCGCAGCTTGAGCAAGCTTCGCAATAGGCATTGTTGCCCAATGAATAGTTGCCTCCGAAGCCCTCGCTGGTTTCACCGCTTCCGATACCGCCGGTTACATAATATTTTTTATTGATGATATTATTCCAGAGCGACATTACGGCACTCTGATATTCCGGATCGCCGGTTTCAGCCGCCACATCGGCCATGCCGGAGTAGCTGTAAACCGCACGAACTGCATGCCCCACAGCCTCATACTGCTGTTGTACCGGCACATGACTCTGGTCGTACTCATCGCCGCCTCCACGGTTATCGAGCAGGAATTTGGCCAATTTAATATAGGGGTCGCCCTTGCCGCTGCCTTCCATATCATTCACAAAACGGCCAAAACGCACCAATGCCTGTTCCATTTCCTGATGGCCGTCGAACCATGGTTTTTTTCCGGGTCCCAGATTAGCCACCCAGCAGTCGGCCAGCTTTTTGGCTGCATTATACAAACGCCTGTCTTTCCCTTCGGTCAAGGTAAAATGGTTTATAGCCGATTCAATAAAATACCCGGCTACGTATCCTTCATGGTTTCCGCGGGTTTCAGGGGCCCATTTATTGTGCCAGCGGGCGGTATCACGCAGGGTAAAGGCAGTTTGCAGATAGCCGTCGGGTTCCTGGGCTGCCAGAATTATCGGAATCCAGGCATCCAGCGTCTTCTTCATTTTTTCCTGGGCGGCAAGGATGTCTTTATCTCCTTTAGCGTCAACCATAAGGGCAATGCTCATGGATTCAATAGTCTGATGAACCCAGGCATTGGAAAATACATATCCTTTATGTTTTCCGTGCGGCTCACCGCGCAATGCTTTTCCGGCCTCAATAAAATTATCCAATCCCCCTTCACCCACTTTGATATCCGTGCGGTTGATCTGATTGATGCACCAGGGAATCCAGTTGACGATCAGTGCCTTTGCCCGGGCGTTCCAGAGTGGACTATCGATGGAATATTTCTTGGTGTAAACGACATCCAGCCGCTGAGCCGGAGGCGGTGAAACCACCTTGACTTTAATATCTGCAGAGGAACTCAGCTTACCTTCATAAGCAGTTAAGGTGAGCACATAATCGCCCTGTTCTTTAATGACAGCAGTAGTTTTCAGTGATTCCGGATTATCAAATTCCACTGCTCCCGGACCGGATTTCTTTGTCCAAACAGTCTTGCTTACCGGGGTCACCGATTTATAACTACCCGACAAATAGGTTTTTCCTCCGGATATCACATCGCGATCGGCACCACCATATACGATCGGAGGCAGATCAGGTGAGCCGGGTGATTGGATCACTTTCCATTCCTGAACATTATTCGCGAACATCTGTGAAGAGTCTACCTCAATCCTCATGCTCGTGGTCTGAACCTCATCAAAAGTGGTGGTATTGTATTCCTGATTAACAACACCCAGACCCTTGGGATTATTCACGGGAATATAGGCTGATCCGTTCCAATATTGTATACGATATACTTTTGGCAAAGGAATACCCCCCTTGTAATCCCACAAAAAAACGGAAATTTCGCGGGTACCGACTGGCTGAACCCAATCATACTGAACCCATTGAGCGGTTGCCGGACGCTGACGGCCGCGGTTGCGGGGCTGGCGCCACGGAAGGGTATCGGTAGGGGTAAGATCATCGTTCATCACGGCAAACGAGCCAAATCGTGATGAGGTGGAAGCGGTGGCCATGTGCGACAGGTTCCGCTTTAAATCGGCAGTGTTGCCGGATTGTGCTGCCGCTTTCCAGGCCCCCGTAAAAGCCAGGATCATTACTGCACTAATACTGAGGGTTCTGATTGGGCTCATATCTTGTTTCGCTTGGTTTTTATGATGTACAACTTCTTATCGCTGATTGCGATTTTTACTGGTTTGGTCAGTATAACCGGTTCCCCATCGATATGAAATTCATTCGTATCGGCATTTATAATTACCTCCTCACCGGTTTTGAGGTACTTAACATATCTGGAATTCCTCAGCCGGCCCATAAACATTCTTACGACAAAAGCGGGATACAAAAAAAACGGGAATGGCTTGATCAACACAATATCCAGGATACCATCATTCGGCTTGGCATAAGGAGCGATAAAAGCATAATTGCCAAACTGCTTATTGTTCGCAAAGCAGACCATCTGATAGCGGCCCGAAATTTCCTCTTTATCGGTTTTGATGGTAACATTCACCGGCTTAAACTGAAATAGTGACCTTAGGGTTATCGCAACATAAGTGAGAAATCCACGCGTGCGACCCTTGCTGAACCGATGAGCAACATAACTGTCGAACCCAAGACCGGAAATATTGATGCAATCCTTGTCATTTACCTTTAACACGTCAAGCGCCTGTGATTTGCCGGCATGAATATCCTCAAGAAGACATTTTATATTGGTGGTAAATCCGAGTTCATAGGCAAATCCGTTCCCTGAGCCGTTTGGAATTACACCCAGCAGTTTATCTTTCCGATTATACAGGTAACGGGCCGCCTCATGAACTGTTCCATCGCCCCCGACAACCACAAAAACTTTGTATTTATCGATATTGTTGTCAAAAAGCTGCTTAACCGTTTTGTTATGGTGGGTAACAATGCAATGTAATTCAGGATCGATTTTCTTGATTCTCCTGATCAGGTGATTATATCTTTTACTCCCCGAATGCGGATTAATAATGAAAATGATCTCTGAATTACTAATTGTCGTCATAGGCGAAAATAACAGTCCACTAAGATATGATTTGTATCTGAGATCATGCAAGAGATTACTTAACCATAAAAAGACCGGATATTTAACTTACCTTTGCGGCCCCTTATAATCGAAATATCAATCGAAATATCAAATGATTACAGTTTCAAACCTCGGCGTCCAGTTCGGTAAGCGGATCTTGTTCCAGGATGTCAATCTTAAGTTCACACCCGGCAACTGCTACGGGATCATCGGCGCCAACGGAGCGGGAAAATCAACCTTCCTGAAACTCCTTTACGGTGAGGTGGAAAACACTAAAGGCTCGGTATCCTTCGGATCCGGCGAAAGAGTTTCTGTATTGAAGCAGAATCACTATGAATTCGATGATTGCCTGGTGCTGGATACCGTTCTGATGGGGCATGAGATTCTGTGGAACATCAGAAATGAAAAAGATACCCTTTATGCCAAGGAAGATTTTACCGAGGCCGACGGACACCGGGCATCGGACCTGGAGGAAAAGTTCAATGAACTCGACGGATGGAATGCGGAAAGTAATGCTGCCAGTCTGCTTAGCGGTCTTGGAGTAAAGGAGGAACATCATCAGAAGTATATGCGCGAACTTTCAGGTAAAGAAAAAGTGAAAGTTCTGCTGGCCAGGGCACTGTTCGGAAAACCCGAAAACCTGCTGCTCGATGAGCCGACCAACGACCTCGACCTTGACACTGTGGAGTGGCTGGAATATTATTTGTCGAATTACGAGAATACGGTTCTGGTAGTTTCCCACGACAGGCACTTTCTTGATTCCATATGCACGCATATTGTCGATATTGATTTCAGCCGCGTTCAGCTCTTCTCCGGCAACTACACTTACTGGTACGAATCCAGTCAGCTGGCCTTAAGACAGCAGCTCAACCAGAACAAGAAAGCCGAGGAGAAAAAGAAAGAATTACTGGAGTTTATCGCCCGTTTCAGCGCCAACGTTTCCAAGTCGAAACAGACCACCAGTCGCAAGAAAATGATCGAGAAACTCAATATCGAAGAGATTCAGCCCTCGACAAGAAAATATCCTGGAATCATTTTCACTCCTGGCCGCGAACCGGGAAATAATATCCTGGAGGTCACCGGTCTGAGTAAATCCATAGAAGGAAAAGTACTGTTCAGCGACGTCAATTTTGTCATCAACAAGGATGATAAAATCGTATTCCTCTCGAAGGATACCCGCGCCATGACTACCTTTTTTGAGATTATCAAAGGTCATATGCAGGCCGACAGCGGCACTTTCGTATGGGGCCAGACGATAGTAAAAGCCTACCTTCCACTGGAGAACGACAAGTTTTTCGAAAAAGATCAGACGCTGGTCGACTGGCTGGGTGAATTCTCCGAAGATACCAGTGAGAATTATATCCGCGGATTTTTAGGCAAGATGCTCTTCTCGGGTGAGGAGATATACAAAAAAGCAAAGGTCCTTTCGGGAGGCGAGAAAGTCCGCTGCATGATCGCACGCATGATGATCCGTAATGCCAACGTAATGATTCTCGATACACCCACGAACCACCTCGACCTGGAATCCATTCAGGCATTCAACAACACCCTGATCAAATTTAAAGGGAATATCCTGATGTCATCGCATGACCATGAATTCATCCAGACTGTTTGTAACCGCGTGATCGAGCTGACCCCGAAAGGGATTATCGACCGGACGATGGACTATGATGATTACATTCTTGATGAGAAGCTGAAGGAACGCAGGAATGGGATGTATCAGTGACAGGTGACAGGTGACAAGTGACTCGAAGAAGAAGATCGGTAGACGAAGAAGAAGATCGGTGGACGAAGAAAGACGAAGCTCCAGGGCCAGTGTTGAATTTTGAAATTTCAAGATCAAGTTGCCACCGTTAGAGTTGTCATCCCCGCGAAGGCGGGGACCCCGCATAGCCGTCAACCTAAGGGCACCTATATATAGTAACAAATTGGTAATCCGAACAACATTCTGATAACTTCATCCTTAGGTTGACGGCTATGGGGGACCTTGTCCCTTACCGCGAAATTTGGCATTCAGATTTCAACATTCAACACTGGCCCTCGAATCTCTAACTTCTATTTCCCCGGAATCATCTTCCTCTTCACCTGCTCAAAGTTACGGGCTACCTTCGATTCGTGCGTAAGCTCCCAAATAGAGGTATTCATTTCGCGCAGTGCTAAAATGGTGGTTATCCAGCCTTGAGTCCATCCGCTTTCAATGCACCAGGCACCCCAGCCCTGATCGGCATTGCAGCCCCAGTGTTCATATCGGCCAAAATCAAATGCCCTGAACCAACCACCGTGAAGCTGAGAGTGGGAAGGAGAATAAACCTGTATGCGGCAAAGGAATTGTGCCAGCTTATCCTCTGCTGCCCTGATTACCGGATCTCCGGTGGAAGCAGCAGCTTCATGCAGGCCGAGAAAGGCAAAATTTGTTGTATAAAGTAGGTCACTCACCTTATCGCCATTTTTCCCGATCAGCGAAGCTTCATTGGTGCCATAAGCCTCATTGCTCTGCGGCGGCGGAAAACGGCCCATCTTCAGATCGCCCAGTTCCTCCCGGATAGCTCCCGAAGAATCCTGCAATTTCAGCAGGTCACCCACCATTCGATTAAGGTATTCCCGATGTTCCGGAGTATCATGTACCCGAACCAGCCAGGCCAGTGGCAGGATCATCCTTGCCTTTTCCTGTGCCAGTCCGTTGGTCCATGACCAATGATCAGGATAGCCCTTCATCGTGATATCAATTGCTTTTTCCGCCTTCTCCAAAAACAGGGAATCCCGTGTTTTATCATAAGCCCAGAGAAAACAGGCCCAAAGGTAGGCTTCAAAGTGAGGGGCCATATTTGTAATATCGCGGTTGTAATAATATTTCCACCCGTTTTGCGCAAATTCAGGAAGGTCGATCCTGTCGCCCCGAAAGCCTGATTTACCGGTAGTACGCAATTGTGCCAGCAAACAACGCATCAGGATGGGATCCCACTGAGCTGTTTTATTTAATGCTGAGGAGACCATGATGCCCATCATTTCCCGGGCATTATCATCGCCATAATTTGCCCTGTACCAAGCATAATTTGTAATGCCCCATGGGATCAGACCGTAGGCCCCATGAGTGGAATCAGCCCATTCATTCTGGGCGGCAGTTGAACGAACAAGGTAATAGTCGAGCAGATTAGTGGAAATTGTCCGATAATCCGGATTATTTAAAACCGATCCGGCTGTGGCAAATGCCATAGCCGTTTCTCCGATGCAATCGCCCCTTTTTACCATTCCAACCGGCTGGGCACCCTGCTCATCAATGACCGACATGATTGCCTCGTACGATCCCTCCAAGCCGTTGTTGACAATCATATTTGCCTTTTGATACCATTCGATGCCTGCCTTGACGGCCTTCTTCTGGTATCCCGCCGGCAATTTCCGGCTAATGCCATAGGTAGGCACGACTGTCGGTGTCCAGGTGATATTCTCTAACTCAGCTCCCGGAATCAGATATTTCAAAATTCCTGTCCATACCCCGATCCACTCCTTTTGCGGGGCAAATCTTCCGGTCACCATCCTGCTCAGACTGGTGGCCGATACCAGAACCGTGTAGCCAGGCAATTCAAAAAGAACCGGAAACGTTTTTTCCGGCAAACCGAACTGTGCGTAGTCAAAACCAGCAACTTTAGCCGCAACAATATGACTGCGAACCTGTTCGGCAGGAACATAATTAAGTCCGTTGGCTACCAGAATGCTAAGGCTATCGGGATTCGAATTAAAAAAAGAAGAATTAACGACAAGCCGCTCAATAGCACTTTTAACTGGTTTATCCAGATGAATACCTGGCAGATAGGATGGGTATTCAACATAAACCCTCAAATGCCTGCTCTTGACCAGGGCAAAAAACTCAGCGGTAAGATCAATCTGTTTCGCCGGATAATTATCAGCAGTAATCAGGATCGCCTGGCCCTCACCGGCATTTCTGGCAGCCTCTGCGGGAGTATTAAAAGCGTGGATATGCAAATGAGACTGTGATTTAAGGATTCCATATAAATCACTGGACTCAGAGCAGCATATATTAAGGATCTCCTTTGGTCCGGTACAGCCGTTCAAAAGAGTAATCAGTCCAAAGAAAATTAATGAAAGTGAGAAGAGCTCCGGTTTACTTTTCCGAGCAAACATAATCTGATCTATGATTCGGCAACAACATTTGCTCCGGTCAGGCCAGCTAATTTTTCCTCCAGATAAGCAGTCCTTTCCTTAACTTTTTCTTCAAGAATAATATTCTGATTCTCGAGCTGCTGCGCCAGGTAGCGGGTAAAAAGCAGATTTTTGATATTCAGGCCCACCTCGTGCAGATCATATGGTTTTGCCAAAAAGCTTTTTGCACCGAGTGCAAGTGCACGTTGTTTTGATTCGATGGTAATATCAGCGGTGAGTACAAGTATTGGCAAATATGAATTGGCTGCAATTACGGCTTTTAATTGGCTCAGGATTTCAAAACCCGAAAGGTGAGGCATCAGCAAATCCAGAAGAATTATATCAGGATCAAATGATTTAACCAATGCAACTGCAGTTCGTGGATGTATTGTAGCCTTTAAATTAGTATACCCCTGATTTTCCAGGAAACCGACAAGGATATCAACATTAGCCTCCTGATCATCAACAATCAGGATTGCTGCATTTTTATAAGAATCGTCTAACATTACTTGTTTTATCTGTGTGGACAACGAAATTACAAATATTATTTAATCAACCAACCACATATTCATCGATAATATTCAAAAACTCTATAACATTCAACGGTTTAGTAAGATATTGCCTGGCACCTGCATCGAGGAGTTTCTGCATTTGCAGAGGCATGGCATCAGCACTGACAATAACCACAGGGATTTTACTGATATTATCATCGGCCAGAAAAAGATTTAGAATTTCTGCACCGGGTAAACCGGGCAGATTAAGATCGAGAAGTATTAAATCCGGTACAAATTCCTGCGCAATTTCCACTGCTTTTTCTCCGTCCATTTTTGTAATCAAACGAATTCCCGGACAATGAGTACCAAGAATTTCTTCCACCAGTTCTATATTGGAGGTATCATCTTCTATGTATAAAACAGTTCCTGTTATTCCGGCAAGCTGGGATTCCATGATCATGATACTTTCCGATTTCTGGATACTAACCAGCGGTGCATCACACTGCGGCAGTTCAATCCAGAATGTACTGCCCTTTCCTGGTTCGCTATCGACCCCAATATTGCCGGCCATATTTTCAACGAGTTTCTTGGCAACCGCCAGTCCGAGCCCTGAACCTTCGATTTCCGAAATTTCAGCTCCGATCCGTTCAAAAGGATTAAATACCTTTTTTATATTCTCGGCGGAAATCCCCGGACCGGTATCTGAAACATTTACCCTGATAACGGAAACCCCCTCCTCTTCAGCCGGCATCAGCATCGTGCTAACGTTGACAAATCCACCTTCCCGGTTATACTTTATTGCATTATTCAACAGGTTCAGCAATATCTGATGAATAAGCTGCCTGTCTGCCATAACATACAATTGGTTGACAGCGGAAACTGTCAGCTTAATTTTAATGTTCCGGTTCAGTGCAAGCGGCTGAACCGTACCGAGCATTTCCTCAATCGCAGCGTTCAGCTGAACCGGTTCAAGATTCATTGATAAACGCCCGGATTCGATACGCGAAATTTCCAGAACTTCATTGATCATCTTCAGCAGATGTTTTCCGCTTCGCATAATATGGTCCACACCCTTCTTTTGCCCTGGCTGAAGTTCTGCCATATCAAGCAACTGGGCAAAGCCAAGAATAGAATTCAACGGGGTTCTCAGTTCATGACTCATGCGTGAGAGGAATTCGCTTTTCGAAAGGTCGGCCTTTTCCGCAGCAGCTCTTGCCTTTCTGATCTCTTCCTCAGCCCTGATGCGGTCTGTTATGTCAACCATCATGGTTAACATGCACAGATCATTGCCAATAAGAATCATATCCGCCGAAAATAGTCCGGTCATAATCGTACCGTCTTTTCTATTCGCACGCACCTCTATATCGCGAACCGGCACATTCTGGCCAATTTTGAAAGCTATTGTATGCCTGACCTTTGGATCGCTGAAAAGGTTTAGTTTAGCTGAAGTACTCCCGATCACCTCATTCCGTGAATAGCCCAAAGTATTGACAAATGTATCGTTGATATCTCTGAAAATGCCATCTTCAAACCCTGTTATCGCAATTAATGCTGCATTGGACTGAAAAGCTTTGGAAAACTTCTCCTCCGACAATTTAATCTGCGAAATATCTTTGCTCACGCCGAAAATTACAGATTTACCGTCCCAGAATCCCGTCTTCACCCTCGTTTCCACCGGAACCAAATCGCCTGCTTTCGTTAATAGCGGCACCGGACAAAAATTCGCAGTACCAGCCAGCATTTCGCCGACAATCCGGCCCGCTTCCTCCCGGCGTTCTTCCGGATGGACCATGAGCACATTTTGTTTATTGAGCTCCTCAACTGAATATCCAAGCCGTTCGATAACTGTTTTATTCGTATGGATAATATTACCCTGCGAATCCAGCACAAAAAGAAAGTCGTCAATGGTATTGAAAAACGTTTCGTAATTCTGCCGGGTCTGATCAAGTAATACTTCCTTCCGCTCATTATTGATCAGGCTCGCAAGCATATTACTCCACACCATCAGCATATTGATCTCTGAAGTCTGATATTCTTTCGGTTTTACTACTGAATCAAGGCCTACAAAACCAATCAGGATTCCCTCAATGGAAACCGGAATTACAGCCAGCGACTGAATCCCCTGCGCCTCCAGAATCTCACGTTCGGTATTCCAGGAATCAGGGAGGTCACTAACCCTTCGAATAATAATATTTTCATTTTCCCTGAGCTTCGCCATCCACATAGGTAATATTTCGCAGGGGATTTTCTGCAGATTACCTATCTCCGGACTAACTCCGCTATTGCACCATTCGTGAGTATTGCTCATGGTGTCGCCTTCCCGATCCAATTCAAAAAGATAGGCACGGTCAGCTTCCAGGAAACTTCCGATCTTCTTTAGCGAAAGATCAAGGGCTCCGGCTATCTCATGCCCGCGGAAACCGGTTAATTGAAGCGACAATTCGAGTAGTTCATCCTCAAAATCCTGGGCCCGCTTACGCTCTGTGATGTCCTGAAGTGTGCCATAAGTTCCGGTAGCCTCATCCCGGTCATTCAATCCCAAGCGAGCAAAAACCTCGACCCAACGGAATCCCCCATCTTTGGTAAGACATCTGACTGTATGACGGCAATAATCCTTTTCACGATTAAGTAAAGGCAGGAATAAATCCATGTTCCTCTGTCGGTCATCCGGATGCACATAATCCAGAAAAAAACTGCCGATTGATTCCCCAACCGAGTAGCCCAAGAGCTCTTCCCACGCCATATTCAGAAAAACCCATAACCCGTCAATGTCTGTTTTGAAAATTACTTCTTTAACATTCTCGATTACCGTCCGATAGTTGAATTCGCTTTCTGCGAGCTGCAGGGTTCTTTCATTGATCTTTTTTTCCAGATTTGTATTCAGGTCAAAAATTTCCTGATTTGCCTGCTTGACTTCAGTAATATCTTCTTGTATTGCAATGTAATGGGTAATCTTTCCATCCTCACTTATTACCGGGGATATGATTGACGATACCCAGAATGAAGTGCCATTTTTCCTTTTATTAAAAAACTCACCTTTCCAAACATTCCCCGAGCCTATTGTTTGCCAAAGCGCTTCATATTCCTCCTTGGGC
>CAILAQ010000630.1 GCA_903832165.1 uncultured Bacteroidota bacterium
CTCTTAAAGGAACGATTTCAGGGATTGAGGCAGAAGACCTGACAGGTGACGAAACAAAACTATCTTTTCAAACCATTGTGATTGACGGGGATTCAAAAACGATGACAGTTCGCGAATGTCTTTGGAATACCTCCGGATCTGCTTCGCCCATAATTTGGGGAGCAAATTCAACTATTTCTTTGAGGTGATCTGCCAGGTCTTGTATCGCAGCCGATCCGCGTATTCTTATGATCAATCGCCTGACTACCTTGTAATCAAAAGTTTATGGCAGTATGTTGAATTTCCGGAGATAATGTAGACATAGTATACGCCCGTATTAAAGGAGGAAACGTCCATTTTAAATGTATTGTTGGTATTTGCCGAAATTGATTTGATTAAACCCCCGAAAGCATTGTAAAATTCCACTTTCAAAGTGGTGCTTTTAACTTGAAAATCAATGCGAATCTCTTCGCTTGCCGGGTTTGGGTAAATTGCAGCAAAATTGCCGATTTGCACTTTATGATCTGACAATGGGTTGGGTTGTTTTATTGTGACCACGCTGCCATTGCTGGGTTCCCATAAAATAATGTTTGCAGGCAGGGAGCCGGTTGGGTCACCGATTCCAACCTGACCAACATTACTTACGTTTTCAAATTTGATGGTTCTTATGTCAATTTTCTCTTTACTGACGCAAACAAATTGAAACCCGGATATCTTTTCCTGGTTGCGAGTCCAGCTATAGGCGGCTTCAGGTGAAAAATTAGTATGTAGTTCTTTCCGCGGTGCTCCCCAGCTGCCTTCACCGATATACACAATCCCGAGGCTGTCGTTCCGTATAAAACCACTGTCACTTCCGGCATCAGATGAGGTTACAACAGGCCAGGTTGTTTTAATAACATGGTTGTGAGCTTCAGCGGCCAGGTTAACCTTGTAGGTTTGGAAAAGTGATGCCCAGCAGTTTACCATAACTTTGTTCACCCCGGATCTGGCGTGAGGAGCAAAAGGATAGTGGTACTGGGCTACCTTCCAGTAAGGCTCGTTACTGTTTCCGGTGTTTAATTGTAAATCCTTCATCAACCAGTCTCGCTGAGTACTGTCGCATCCGATGTCAGTGTTCAGAGTATAAACTCTAAGCAGTTTGCCGGCGATACTCAGGGAATAATAGGAAAGTGAATCGGGGATGTCAAACATATTATACAGATCATTTCTGGATTCATGATTTCCTAAAGTAGGAACAAGCGGGAAAAGTCGTCCCCCCGGGGTTTTGGTCAGCTGCCAGTCAGTAAACCATCCGGGCCATAGGTTGGCTTTGGCCTCCGAGGAAACATAATCACCATTGAACAGGATAAAGTCAGGGCTGATCTTTGAAACTAACCTGTTTGCATCCTGTCGCCTGGGCCGGCATAACAGTGAATCGGGTTCGCCTTCTGATGCGGTCCGGCTGTCGCCGCCGGAGATGAAAGAAACCGGAGAATCAGGATTGTCAGGCAATGTTTTAAAACACATGCGCTCACTGACACCCTGATCATCCCGGACCACAAAGTAGTAAACAGTATTCGGGATAAGTTGGGTAAGCCTGGAGAAACGATGGTTCAATCCGTAATAATTATCGACCAACTTGTCGATTCCGTGGGAAAGCGGGTAGCTTAAGTATTTGGTGCCGTAATCGGTGGTGCCATAATAAACCAGCGCATTTGAAGAGGTGTCTTTTTCACACCAGCCAACAACAACGGTGGTTGCCGGGTCGTCGCGGTACGAAAGGCGGTAATATTGGGTTCCGGCAAAGATTTCACCAGTACCTGAAAATGCCGGAAACAGGAGAACTAAGCACCACTGCAAAATGATAGAACCCGAAACTGATGAATAGGAGTAATCATCCGAATCTTCCGGGTTATTTCCTTTTTTGAAAAAAAGAGACACTGCAGCCATGAATGAAAAGACGAAGTCCTGTTAAGAGAGCGAAGCGAACTCTGTGAGGGTCATTGGTGTGCCCATCCTGAATCCCTTTTCAGTTTTAATGATGGTGGCGCATTCATAATAGATGTCGTGCTGAAAAAACAAAACATAATCTTTTTCAACGATGGTTTCCAGAAAATCCTGTTTTTCTTTCATGGTGCGAACCACTTCAAGATCATAAGCCATATTGTATTTCACCGGAATATGACCATGCGTTGGGATGAGATCTGCACCGAAAACCAGGGTTTTTTCGCCATAACGTATTATCGGGATGATCTGACCCGGAGTATGTCCGTTGACAAATCTTATATCAATACCTTCACAGAAAGTACCCGGCCTCTCGATAAAATCCAGCAGACCAAGATCCTGCATCGGCAAGAGGTTCTCAGCCAAATAGGAGTCGGCCTCCCGTGGATTTGGATTCACTGCATTTTCCCATTGCCTTTCTGTGGTCCAGTAAGTGGCTTCAGGAAAAACTGCCACAGGTTCGCGTTTCCAGTTATAGGTGATTCCGCCCCCGCAATGATCGAAATGAAGGTGCGTAAGTATGACATCAGTTACATCTTCGGGTTTTATTCCATGTTTGGCCAGTCCGCTTATCAGCCCTTCATGCTCCTCTATATGCATAAGCTGCAGATAATCGTCGTGCTGCTTATCGCCGATCCCAACATCAATCAGAATAACCCGATCTTCAATCTTTATCACTAATGATCTAAGCATCATCGTAATAAGATTTTTTTCGTCTGCTTTATAAAACTTCGACCAGATGCTTTTTGGTACAACACCAAACATGGCACCGCCATCAGCTTTGAAAGAGGAGATATCGATACTGTAAAGTTCCATTGGGATAAAGGGTTTGGCCAAAAATAGAAATCTTATTGAGAAAACCAAAGACTATTTGACAAGTGAC
>CAILAQ010000631.1 GCA_903832165.1 uncultured Bacteroidota bacterium
GTATCCTGGCAATCAGGTCCATGCAGCCTTCATAGGTAGAATCCCAGTAATCTTTCTTGGCGGCACCCGCGTCATAAGCTTTCATAAATCTGGAGCTTCCGGCCATTGCCACAATTGCCGTAACAAACTGATTCATCGGATGGGTATCGCGGGGGAGGGCATCAATGACATCAAACACATGCTTAGGAACATGCGCCCGCTTCACCCATTCATTCTGAATGTAACGAACATCGTCAACAGTCGGCATTTCGTCCATCAGCATGAGGTAAAACAAGCCTTCCGGAAGGGGTTCATCCTCAGGTGATAATTTTGGCAGGAGTTCACGCAATTCCGGAATAGTATAACCCCTGAACCGTATACCTTCCTCAGGATCAAGCTTGGATGTGCAGGTAAGCAAGCCTACGATGCCTTTCATGCCGGATAAAACCTGGCCGATTGTGACTTCCCCTATTACGACATTGCCGTATTCATTCTTTAATTTCTTAACGATTTCAGCTTTCGGTAGGGCCCGATCAATAAATTGTTTTTTTATCTGTCCCATATTCAGGAGGATATTTTAGTATATAATCTTTTTTCAATTGCTTCAAAGAAACCTTCAGTAGTCAGGTAATTATCAGATTTCAACTTGACGCCGTGAACCAGAACGGCCAGATCCTTAGTCATATAGCCATTTTCAACAGTTTCAATACAGGCTTCTTCCAGAATACCGGAGAACCTGATCAATTCAGCATTCCCATCGAGCTTTCCTCTGAAAGCCAGACCACGGGTCCAGGCGAATATTGAAGCTATCGGATTAGTTGAAGTTGGCTTGCCTTCCTGGTGCATCCTGTAATGACGGGTGACCGTGCCATGTGCAGCCTCAGCTTCCATGGTTTTTCCATCGGGCGTAACTAAAACCGATGTCATCAGTCCAAGTGATCCAAATCCCTGGGCAACTGTATCTGACT
Source organism: uncultured Bacteroidota bacterium (assembly GCA_903832165.1). Taxonomy (GTDB): domain Bacteria; phylum Bacteroidota; class Bacteroidia; order Bacteroidales; family UBA12481; genus UBA12481. Next base: position 948 of record CAILAQ010000631.1, read on the forward strand.
GAACGTCACCGTCATAGTTTTTGCATGCCCAGACATATCCACCGTTCCATTTTAGGGCAGCAGCAACCATGTCGTCTATCAGCCGGTGTTCATAATGTATTCCTGCGGATTGAAATCTGGCTTTATAATCGGACTGATAAATCTCTTCAAAAATATCTTTGAACCGGCCATCATATGCCTTCAAAATAGTATTCTTGGTTGACAGGTAAAGAGGCCATTTTTTGTCGAGCGCCATGTTGAAGCAGGAGTGTGCGAAACCGCGGATTGACTCATCAGTATTATACATGGCCAGAGCAATACCGTCATCCTCAAAATTGAAAACTTCATGGGTGGATGGAGTACCGTTATCAGGAGTGAAAGTGATAGTCAGTTTTCCTTTTCCCCTGACCCTGAAATCTGTTGCACGGTACTGATCCCCGAAAGCATGTCGACCGATGCAGATCGGCATGGTCCAACCCGGAACCAACCGCGGTATCGATTGAATGAGGATAGGCTCACGGAACACTGTTCCACCCAGTATATTCCTGATCGTGCCATTCGGGCTTTTCCACATCTTTTTGAGCCCGAATTCCTTAACCCGGGCCTCATCAGGAGTGATGGTTGCACACTTGATTCCGACACCATGCTCAAGAATTGCTTCAGCGCAGTCAATGGTGACCTGATCGTTCGTAAGGTCCCTGTGTTCAATACCTAAATCAAAATAGAGGATGTCAAGATCCAGATAGGGGAGTATCAACCTTTCCTTGATCATCTTCCAGATGATACGGGTCATTTCATCTCCATCCATTTCAACGACTGGATTGGTCACCCGGATTTTCTTCATATTAGTCCTGTGATAGATAGTTTGTGTAAATATATAGATTTTTATATAATCTGTTTACGTTATCCTTTAGCCTGATTCAGACGTATAAGATTCAATGCCGAACCTGCCCTGAACCAATCTATCTGATTCTCATTATAACTGTGATTAACCATAATTGTTTCTTCAGTGTTATCGTCGTGGTGATGAATTACCAGATTCAGGGGAATACCAGGAGCAAATACTTTTAATCCGGTAATATCAAATGTATCCGACTCTCTGATTTTGTTATAGTCATCCTTGTTTGCAAAAGTAAGAGCAAGCATTCCCTGCTTTTTCAGATTGGTTTCATGGATTCGGGCAAAGGATTTGACCAGGATGGCCCTGACTCCCAGATGCCTTGGTTCCATCGCTGCGTGCTCGCGTGAGGATCCTTCCCCATAGTTTTCGTCACCCACAACAATTGATCCGTTTCCGAGAGCCTGGTAAACGCGGGCTGATTCCGGAACGGTAAGGTTCTTCCCATTAATCTGATTTTTAACCTGATTGATGGATTTATTGAAAGCATTTGTTGCTCCGATAAGCATATTATTCGAGATATTACCCAGATGTCCTCTGAATTTCAGCCACTTACCCGCCATTGAAATATGATCTGTTGTACATTTCCCATATGCCTTGATGAGCAATCCCAGCCCCTGATAGTCCTTCCCGCTCCAGGGCTCAAAAGGTTCAAGAAGCTGAAGTCTCTCTGAGGTAGGATTCACCACAATATTCACGGCGGATCCATCCTTGGCAGGCTGCTGATAACCATTATCTTCCACGTCGAAATTACGAAGCGGCAATTCCAGTCCGGCAGGTTCATCAAATGATACGGAAATGCCGTCGTCATTGATTAGCTGGTCTGTTAACGGATTAAAAGTCAGATCGCCCGCTATCGCAAGGGCAGTAACAATTTCAGGGGAGGCAACAAAAGCATGTGTATGAGGATTTCCATCATTCCTGCTGGCGAAATTCCGGTTGAAAGACGTGATAATGGAGTTTCTTTCAAGTTTTTCAGCGTTGTGCCTGGCCCATTGGCCAATACAAGGGCCGCAGGCATTTGCCAGAACCATTCCACCGATTTCTTCGAAAGTTTCCAGTAAACCATCCCGTTCAATAGTAAACCTGACCAATTCTGAACCCGGGGTTATGGTGAATTCCGACTTGACCTTAAGGTTCTTTTCCACGGCCTGTCTGGCAATACTTGCAGCCCTGGTCATATCTTCATAGGAAGAGTTCGTGCAGGAGCCGATCAGTCCGACCTCCAGTTTCTGAGGAAATCCGTTTTCCCGTACCGCATTGGCAAATTCAGAAATTGGCCATGCCCTGTCGGGAGTAAACGGGCCGTTTATATAAGGTTCCAGTTCGTCGAGGTCGATTTCGATTACCTGGTCGAAATATTTTTCAGGTGATGAATAAACTTCAGCATCCCCGGTTAAATGATCTTTAATTTGGTCTGCCATGGCTGCAACCTCTTCACGGCCTGTGGCTTTCAGGTAATCAGCCATTTTTTTATCATATCCGAAAACGGAGGTTGTGGCACCAATTTCGGCACCCATGTTGCATATGGTTCCTTTGCCTGTGGCTGAGATTGATTCAGCGCCATCGCCGAAATATTCCAGGATAAATCCAGTTCCGCCTTTTACAGTGAGGATCCCGGCTAACTTTAAAATTACATCTTTTGCCGAAGCCCAGCCGCTGAGCCGGCCAGTAAGTTTTACACCGATGTATTTTGGAAACAAAAGCTCCCAGGCCATCCCTGACATGACATCAACTGCATCTGCACCTCCCACTCCGATTGATATCATTCCCAGCCCTCCGGCGTTAACGGTATGGGAATCCGTTCCAATGATCATTCCACCTGGAAAAGCATAATTCTCAAGAATAACCTGATGAATGATCCCGGCACCCGGTTTCCAGAAACCTATGCCATATTTATTTGATACCGTTGATAAGAAATCAAATACTTCCTGATTGATTTCCTGAGCAATTTTAAGGTCAGCTACAGCTCCGGTCCTTGCTTGAATCAAGTGATCACAATGGACTGTTGATGGCACAGCGGTCTTACTTTTGCCAGCCTGCATGAATTGCAGCAAGGCCATTTGCGCAGTTGCATCCTGCATGGCCACACGATCAGGTGAAAACTCGGTATAATCAGCCCCCCTTTCATAAGGAACTTCGGAGGATCCCTGGTACAAATGAGAATATAATATCTTATCAATCAATGATAAAGGACGGCTTAATAATGTCCTTGTCTGGTTGATTTTTTCAGGATAGGAATGATAAATGCCACGGATCATGTCAATGTCGAAAACCATGTTGAAAATATTTTGGGTTTTTGTAGTGGTAAATTAACACAACAATCCACGAAAAAAAAAGCGAAACGCCATGTGTATGCAGAAAAGTATGGAAACTGACAAAAATCATAGCTTTTAGCTCATATAGGGTTGCTTTTATGGGTATATTTGAAGAATCAAAATTCGTCACCTAAAATATTGATTAGCATGGAATTAATGGAGAAAATTAAAACGAATGCCAAGAAATTCAACAAAAGGATCGTTTTACCGGAGGCTTGGGAAGAGAGAACGCTAAGGGCAGCGGACATTCTGCTTGGGGAGGGGATTGCACAAATTATTCTTTTGGAGAAGCCGGAGACTGTTCGACGGGAAGCGTTGAGATTTGGCCTGAAGAATATTGAAAAAGCCACCATTATTGATCCTGCTGATCATGAAAAGAAAGAGGTTTATGCTGATCTGATGGTTGAACTCAGAAAAAGTAAAGGCCTTACCAAGGAAGAGGCTATGAAATTGATTGAGAATCCGCTATATCTGGCAACTTTGATGATTAAGGCAGGAGATGCAGACGGTGAAGTGGCTGGAGCCAATAATGCTACGGGGGATGTTTTGAGACCTGCATTCCAGTATGTAAAAACGTTACCGGGAATTTCGGTTGTTTCAGGAGCATTTATCATGATAATGCCTGATACCAAGTGGGGTGAAGGCGGCATGATGGTTTTTGCAGATTGCGCAGTGCATCCGAATCCGACAGCCCGGGAACTTGCTGAAATTGCTGTGTGTACAGCTCAGACTGCAAAAGCCATTGCTGAGATCACACCAAAGGTTGCCATGCTGAGCTTTTCAACCAAAGGCAGCGCAAAACATGAAATGGTGGATAAAGTGGTAGAGGCAACCAAAATTGCCCAGGAAATGGCACCTCAGTTTCAGTTTGATGGAGAACTCCAGGCCGATGCTGCCATTGTTGCCGCCATCGGTAAGCTTAAATGTCCTGACAGTCCTATTGCAGGCCAGGCTAACGTGCTGGTCTTTCCAACGCTGGAATCTGGAAATATTGCTTATAAACTTGTTCAGAGGCTTGCCAATGCGGAAGCCATTGGGCCTGTTCTCCAGGGTTTGGCCGCACCGATTAATGATCTCTCAAGAGGCTGTTCAGTAAGTGATATTGTAAATCTTGTTGCCATTACAGCCAATCAGGCTGGCGGCAGTTATTGATTATTTTAATTACAAAATATTATGGCTGACATAGTTGAAAGCATAGAACAATATGCTTTAAGTAAAAAGAATCGCGCAAAAACACAATTCGCAAAAGTTGGCGTTGTGGGTTGCGGATCAGTCGGGCAAACCATTACCCGCATGATTGCCTCACAGGGCATCGAAGTGACATTTGTTGAACTGGATGAAGAAAAAATCGAAGCCGCCCTGGCCGGAATCGCTGCTGAACTCGATAATATGATCAACCATTGGGGAATGACATCCGGGGAGAAGCGAGGAGTTCTGAGCCGGATTAAAGGAACCATGAGATGCAGCGATCTTGCTGGTTGTGATCTTGTTATTGAAGCAATTAAAAGCAGGTCAAGGGAAGAACGTGTTAGTCTGCGAAAAGAGATTTTTAAAC
>CAILAQ010000632.1 GCA_903832165.1 uncultured Bacteroidota bacterium
GATCTCTCAACAGCCAGGAGCGCCGGGAGGTCATCTTTTAAGGTATTAAACAATTGACCGGCCTGAATGGCCATGGAGCGCGAAATGGCCAGCAGCCGCAAGCGGCGGGTATTTTGCTCTGATTCTTCGGCTTTCGTTCTCTCTTTTTCGGCGATCAGCTTTTGGGCAACAGCCTCTTTTCGCTGCGACTGGGCCTCATCCCTGGCCACAAGGGCTTCTTTTTTGGATTCATCAGCCTTTTTTTTCTGGCTAACCGCAACTACGGTTTGCTCTTGAGCTATTCCCTGCTGTTTTACTGCATATTGCCGCTGCTCTTCCGTGATTATTTTCTGTTGCTCGGAAATCTGCTGCTGCTGCTCTGAGATTTTTTTCTGAAGGATCGCTTCCTTCCGCTGCTCTTGCATGCGCTTGCGTTCGAAAACAGCCATTTTTTCCTTTTCAAGAGCCTCTTTCCGGCTGGCTTCCGCCTTTGACCGGAGATTGAGGGATACCAGCAGAAAAAGAATCGAGATAATGGAGGCAGCACCCAGAATCATAGCTGAAGTCCGGGCCCGTTTCAGATTTCTTTTTTGCAGATTCTCTTTTTTAATCAGTTCCTGCTCATGCTGTTTTTTACTGTATTGGAGGAATGTCATTGAGCGATCAAATGCCGGATCGTAGCGTGCGGCCCAGGTGGCATTTGGCTTCGACTGATCTTTCCACTGAAGGGCCAGCTGCAGCTCCGGATTAATCCACAATCCCGTTTTTCCTTCCTGATATAGTTCTGCTGATTTTGACAGCCTCAGGTATAGCTGGGCCGACCGGCTCTCGTCCTCCACCCAGTTGCGGAGCCGTGTCCATACCCGCATGATGCTCTCGTGCGAAATATCGATTATGGAATCCTGTTCCAGCTCCACCAGCGCCGATGGCATCAGGAATGCGCAACCCGGTTTTCTGAAATTATCGATCACACGGACCAGTTCCTCTTCGCGTGCCCCGGCCAGTGTCATGATCTCCTTCAATTTGGTGGGCCTGCGGGTACCCCGGTTTTCCTGAGTAATATCCGTGAGTGCCTTAAAAAGTTTCTCAGCCGTATATTTGCTTTTATCGTCGCGCAGATCGGCAAATAATTCCTCCAGATGCACCGACAGGGCCTCTTTCATGGTTCCGATGGCCTTGTAATGGTCCATCCCGATCGGCTGCTCTCCGATGCGGTTCAATATCCAGTACTCCCAGGTCCTCATCATGGCATGCTGCATGATCGGCAGCTGATCAGGATCATCCCCTACATCTGCAAGCAGTTGCTTCACGAGATCCTCTTCAATTACAGCCCCGTTTGTTTCCACCGGACCGGTAATTGCCAGCCGCCGTTCTTCATTGTTCATCCGCGGAACCAGGTAATATCCTCTGTTGATGGCTTCGCTGAGGCCCCTGAACTCCGTGCAATCATCAAGGAAGTCGGTCCTCATCGACAGTACCGTGTAAACCGGAATTTCCGTATGGCTGATGGCCGTAAGCACCAGGTCGACAAATGCTGCCGTTTCAGAGATTGTTCCCTGATCGATGCTGCTGTTCCTGAATCTGAAAAGTTCCTCAAACTGGTCAATGATGATCAGCCTCGATTCATCCGCCTGATCGCCCAGAGACTTCAGAACCTCAACCAGGCCATCTTTGCCTGAACGTAATTTTTTGGCAATGGACGATGCTTCCGTATCTCCGCCGGCCAGTGAAATGGCCAGATTTCCGATCGGGTCATCGGAGGGACGAAAAATGCTCATCTTCCAGGTTTTGGCAAAGTTTTCCGGTTTGTTTTTAAGTAGAGCCGGAATAACGCCTGCCTTGATGATTGAAGATTTACCGCAGCCGGATGATCCGACTATGGCAAGAAACCTCGTTTGAGATAATTTCTCAATCAGCTCCCTGACTTGAATTTCCCTCCCGAAAAACAGATCATCTTCATGGAGGTCGTAGCTCCGGATGCCGGGGAATGGGTTGTCGCTTGATTGAAGTGGTGCCATAGATTGTAAAGGCTAGTGACTTTCTAATGAAACATTTCAGGCAATTTAAGAATCTTTCAGGTGATCTCAGTTAAACCAATAGGACAATTTGACGACCAGCCCACGGTTTTTCACCCGCCAATCGCCGGGGAAGGAATTATCGGTATATACTATGAATAAATCAGATACCGGAGCAAAGCGCCATTGGAACCGGAAATTATAGTTGATATTATTGATCTGGTTATTATATTGTATAAGGCTGGTAAAGAATATCTTGTTGGTCAGGGTAATGTCAAGTCTGGGCCCGATCAGGATGAATTGGGCGCTATTACAGGGCGATGGCAATGCGATATCATTATAAGTGGTCACAATAGCCAGGCTGCCAAAGGGTTGAATACGGAAATATAATTCGCTGTTCAGGGTAAATCTCGTTCCGTTGAAATATCCGCCATACCGGCTGCTTAAAAGGAAATTAAACGGCTTGCGGATATCTGAAGCAAAGGAAGCACCCATCTCCTGCCAGCGGAACGACTGGAATGCGGGGAGCTGAACTCCGCCGGAATTTGTCGGATCAAACGGGGCCTGGAGGCTGACATACGAATCCTTAATATCGATCTGGAAAATACTCTTGTTCATCCATTCTACCAGGTACAGCAGCTGCACATCGCGATCAGTGGCGGCCAGCTGATGGTTGAAAAACAGATCGGCTTTGATGGCCGGACCATGATTGGCGATTTTGCTGGAGGCCGGAAAGAATTTGTATTGTACCAGCGGGGTAATTTCATAATACCCCCGTCGGCGGATATATCCCACCTCGGCAAAGTAATCTGCTCCCACCCACGACTGGTTCAGCGTGGCCGAAAGATGCTGGGTGGAATAGGTAATATTTGCCGCTATAACGGAGGCATCGCCGGATGCACCGGGATAAAACGACTGATGGTAAAAGGTTTTGCCGGTCCAGCGGTTATTGGCGCTCGCCAGGTTGAATTCCAGTCCGGCCACACGATTGTAATTCTTTCCGGTAAAGGAGGTGTCGCTCCCGATATTCATCAGTTGCTTATTCACCAGAAAAGCGGATATGCCTGAACGCCTGAATACTTTCCGCTGGATGGCGGCAACGGTAAAATTGCCTGCCGGCGTATTATCTGCAGCTCCCGTTTGCAGGTCCATCAGACCGAGCCTCCAGTTGCTGCCGATCTTTCCGCTTAACCGCGCCCCTGCTTGCACCGGTGCGTTGAGACCTATGCGGCGGGAGAAAAACGGACGCAGGTTGTCGGTGCCGAGATTGGCAAAGAGGTCACTGTTTTCCAGATAAAATTGCCGTTTTTCCGGAAAGAACAGCTCGAACCGGTCGAGATTGGTTTGCTGCTTATCAACTTCCACCTGCGAGTAATCCGGGTTCACCGTGAGATCAAGGTTCATCGAGGTGGAGAGAATCACTTTTGCATCGATGCCTCCGGTGCCCGATAGTACTGATTTTTTACCGGCCTCCTTGTTTTGGGTGGCTTTCGCCGACAAATAAGGTATGAGCGAAAATCGTGTACCCGAGGAAGAGAGCGGCTCATCCCATATCAGGGATCCGGTAAAGGCCAGCGTGGAGGTGGTAAATTGCCGGGGCATAGGAGCCCAGCTCGATTTTTCGCTGGTTTTAAGATCGTTCCGGCTGAAATTTATGCCCCATTCCTTGGCTCCGCCATTATAGCGTATGCTTCGGAACGGGATGGCAAATTCCGCTACCCACCGGTCGTCGTAATTTTTAACGGCGGACAACCACTTGATATCCCAGTCGAGATTTACCGCTCCCCCGTTGGCCTGCAGGCCGTCCCACTGAGCTCCGGCTGCAGAAACACCGAACGCAAAGCCGTTGGTCTGATCATTATAGGTATCGATGAATACAACGAAATTATCGTTCTTCTGAAAATTAAAATCACGGCGGAGCGACTCCACCGGCCGCCTGCCCGTCGACGGATCGTAACAGACAATTCCCACAAAAAGGGTGGACTCATTATAGGTAAGCTTAACCTCTGTCCGGGCGATTGCAAAGCCTGTATCTGTTGGCAATACCCGCTGAAAATGGCCAGCTTTTTCCGAATTGAGCCAGGCTGTTTCGTCAAGAATGCCATCGACATGTATATCCTCACTGGTTTTCGTTATGCCGATCCGGTATTTCGACCGGTTAACACCTTTGTTTTCAATGGAACCCTTTGCCTGAGTGACCAGGAGCAGAGTGGTGAGGATCAGGAAGACGCTTCGGAATAACAATGGCAGGAATTTTGGCGCAAGGTAAGAAATTGACTCTATCCTCAACGGACCCGTGCCATCGGAATCAGCTGCACCGGTCCGAGCAGTCCCGACGGGTAAGGTACCCATCCGGCACCTTTCCGTGTCCATGGAAACAGAAAATCGCCGATAGTGATGGATTGTGCGTCCTCGCCAACGGTTTTCATCCAGGAAATGCCGTGGATATCCAGATTCGCTGCCCGGTTGATGGCTGCATTGGCCACCTCAATTTCCAGCACGTTGAGTCCTTCTTTTGCCAGCGATTCAGTGATCACGCGCATGGGCCCCGAAATAAGATCGCCTAAAACCCTGCCATTGAGCCGTACCCTGGCGGTGTGGCATACTTCCCCCAGGTCGATCGCCCAGGCATCAGCCTTTACAGCAGGAGTCGGAAAACGCAGGGTATAAGAGGCTGCGCCTGAAAATGCTTGCAGGGTTGCCTGCTGGTCCGACTTCCATTCTGTCCATGAAAAGAGGCTGTCGATATTTTCCGGATGGGGAATAATCTCGCCGCCCTCAATGAAACGCACTTCCCACTTGCCTTTCAGACTGACCGGGGCTCCGGACGGTACTGCCCACAACCAGGATGGCCCGGACGCCCGGGTGTTCAGGATCCGGAGGATAATGGATTCCCGGGGTTCCATCATCAGGTGCACGGAGCAGCCGGCACTCCCTTGTCTGCGTATTTCAGTGCTTCCGAAGGCTCCGGTCATGGGATCGAAAATAACAGCCGAAATCCCTCTGGAGGCTATTGGTATCCAATCGTTTATGCTTTTATTATCTGCCGGATTGCTAATAAAATAGGTGGTGCCCTGATTATCGAGGCGGCGAAAATAGCGCAATCCTGAATCCGTCATTGCTTCCCTTGGAATATTGGATTGCTCCAGGCAGTCAAGAATGTCGCTGCCGAAAATCATTCTGCCTTTCCCGATCAGACCGGCTCCGGACTTTCCGGCCCGGCGCTGCACCTCACCGATCAGCCTGATTGTTTCCCGGAAGCGGGCACGGCGCTCTTCGAGACGGCCAAACCCGGGAACATCATCGGGGAGTTTGCCGTGAAAGATTATGGTGGCACCTTCGTTCGCCCATTGAACAATTTGCTTGAGGGTTTCATCAGGCATCAGACGGCAGTCGCTGATGATCAGCGCACCGTAAGAGGCGCCTGGGGCAACTATCCTGCCGCCTGCAATATGCATCGATCCGAGCAGCTGGTCGCTGGTGTAATCGAAATCATGTCCTGAACGCCACAACCGGCTGGCTGCTGCCGGACTTCCCTCCTCCATGGAAATAACTCCGGGCGGGGAGGGATCGCCGGTCTTTCTTTGCGACCAGAGATCAAAGATCGGATAGTAAACCAGCACATCGGCATCGGGCTTGCCCGACTGGAGAAACGACTGGCATCGGGTGATGTAATCGCAAAGCTGACTGCCCTGACGCCACATCGGATTGAACGGCCCGAGGTGGGTGCCCGCATAAAACAGCCATCCCGGCCAGCGGGCCTCAGCAGGCGAATAGGTGATTCCGTGGAACATGGTATGGTTCACTCCGGCCACAAAATCGTAATCAATTTTTTCTTTTACAAGCTCCAGTGGCGTATTCAGGATAGGACCCATGCAGGTGAGGGTCTCGGATGAAATCAATGGCTTGCCGAGAATATGCGCTGCTGATCCGGGGATTTTACATCGGCGGAAAAAATGATCGGTTGCATAATCCCCGTCGCGGATGAACCAGTCGCGCGGACCGCCCATATCAGCCTGCGGGATATCATAAAGTGCATTGAGATCAAGTTCATTTCCCGGCTCATTGATGGTTTCTCCTGTTATCAGGCTGCCATGGCCGGCTGCCCATGCATGAAATGTTTCGGTAAACTCGCTGATCATCAGGTCGGAAATGGTGTTCCGGTAATCGCAGGCCACTCGCGAAACCAACTCAGGCGAACCCTGCCCCATAAATGCGGGAATTTGCCGGCGAAGGTCATACCCCCGGCGTTTCTGAAATTCATCCGGAAGGCCGGGGGTCCAGTCAAGGTTGATCTCCCAGGAATCGTTCATGAAAGCCCTTGGCATATCGGAAGGAGTGAGATCTTTAAAAGCCTCATCAAACCGGCCAAGATATTTCTTCACTGCTGATGATTGGAGATGATCCACCACCGGGCCTTTTCCATCCGGAACGGGCATTCTTACAAACGAGGTTTCGCGGCGGGTGAGCAGAGCAAAATAGGTGTCGCGTGCACTCTGGCCGCCACCTTCAGAAAGGATCAGCGTATCCAGATCCCGCAGATCCCCCGGTAAAAGTTTGGAACTGTCTCCTTTATTCCAGTATTTGATTTCAACCCTGGCGCACGATTCATTCCGAGGAACCCACGGACCCCCGAATGCCCATCCGGGAACCGGTGCCAGATCGGCATTCATGCCGAGCCGACGCGCTTCCCGTATGGCAAAAACCACCGCATCCACCCACTCAGGTGAAAGATAGCCAAGCTTTTTTGCCTGCGCGTCCTGAACATCCAGTAAGGTAACAATAGTCACACCGCCGATGCCACTTTGGTGCAATGATTCAAGACCGCTGGTTATATCAGCCTTGTTTACCGCAGAGCCATGCCACCACCACCACGTCCAGGGCCTTACCTCAGCGCGCCCGGCATCCGGCCAGTGAGGCTCCTGCGCAAAAGAGCCGGCTGTCATCAAAATAAAACCTGAAAACAGATAAAGAAATTTCATCTTCATTTTCGCTTCATCTTTCTGTTTTATCCTTGTACCGTAAGAATACAATTTAAAAGTATTAATTTGAACAGAAATATGAAAAACAGTAAAGCTATCCACTGGGGCGCTCTCTTTTGCAGTGTTGCCCTGGCAGGCCTTTTTGCCTGCTCAAAAACTGACACGGCCACTCCGGCTTCGCTCCTGAGCGAGAATACCCTCAAGGCCGCCTCTCTCACCGCTACCTCCGAGGTATTTGATGATATTATGGAAATCGGCGATGAAACCCTCAGTCTCTATGAAAACTTGCTTCATGGCAAAGGTCACTTTGGTATGGGTAATGGTATGGGCGGTGGAATGGGACACGGAAACGGCCATAACGGCATGGGTAACGGCGACAGGCTCGATAGTATCTTTCACCATGGTGATTCAGTGCGCTTAGGCGACCTCGATCATCTACGTGACAGCCTGGGTTGCGACTCATTGCATATCAGACTCGCTGATTGCACAAAAATTTCCCGCGAATTTGCAGGCGATACCCTTGTTACCACTATCAATTACGGTACCGACAGTTGTGTGGCTCCTGACGGAAAAGTCCGCACCGGAAAAATCATCATGACAAGCATCGGAGATTACTGGAAGGGTGAAGCTGTGATAGCTTTCAGCTGCGAGAACTATTTTGTTGATGGAAACCAGATTCTGGGCGGCTCAACAGTAAACTCTAAAATCAATGCCGACGGAAATCGCGAAAGCCTCATCAAAGAAGCCGGCTCAATCGTCCTCGGTGATGGCACCGGAACGATTATTCTGAGCTCGGAGAAAACCAGGATCGTGATTGCCGGTACAAAAACCGCAGGAAAACATGACGATATAATCTCTGTAACCGGAACGGCAAGCGGCACACTGGCAAGCGGCAATACCTTTACGAGCACCACTGCGTCACCACTGATTCGCGACGTGGCAAGGGAATGCAGGGGGGTATATATCTCCGGACTAACCAAAATCAGTGTCAGCGACGGTACCGAAATCACAGTTGATTACGGCGACGGCACCTGCGATAACCTGGCCACAGTTACCACCAACGGTGTGAGCCAGACGATTACGCTGGAGGGCTTTCTTCCTTTACATGGTCGCGGCAGAGGTCACGGTCATGGCGGTGGGAAATAAGGTGTTATATTTGTATCAGGATATAGGAAATGCATTTGAGAAAACTTTTACCGGGTCTGATTTTTATCTTGTTCATTCCGATTCATGGATTCGGACAGGAAAAAGTTGTGAAGTCTGAGGATAAAACAGACCCGGCCAAAGTATTGCAGGACAGGCAGCAAAAGAAACCGGACATCATTATTAAATCAGTCCCCGTCACAAGTAAAACAATGGATGCCATCAGGCAGCAGAATAAGAAGGTTACCATGGAGCAGATGCATACCATTAATAAAGCGATGAGGAAATCAATGACCGTTCACAAACGCAAGTAATACACTCGTTATTCCTAAAAGCACGATTACTATCCATGCGAAATATATTTGCCTTTATTCTGTTGATTTTGCTGCCAAACGCGCTAAGCGCACAGATAGGAACCGACACCGCCCGGGTTTCCAAAGATCCCGGATTTTTGCTGACTAGCCTGAGCTATACCACCAATAATAACAGCTCCCGGCTCGCCAACTCAATCAGGATGCCGGCGTTAATGGCCAACCTGTCTTACTACAGCAATATCGGACTTTATGGTTCTGTCGATTATTTTAAATACATCGCCCCTGATACCAATACCTTCGAAGCTGAATTCAATCTCGGATATGCCCGGACTTTTCTCGATAATATCGATCTTGATGTTTCTTATACAAACCGTCAGTTCAGAGGCGATCAAGCCTATCAGGGCATTTCCTATAATCATGCATTGGAACTTTCCGGATCCTACCGGCTGAAAAACTTTTCGGCCACGGTGGATAACAGTTTCATGATTGGTGAAACAAAAAACTATTTCCTCGATCTCAGCCTTTCTTATGATATCTCATTCGATCGGTTTCTCCTGAAATCAGGCTACCTCGCCATCTCGCCAAGCATTTCCGGCTCTTTTGGAACGAATTTCTGGCTTCCGGCCACTATCGACCGTACCTGGGGTCATCACGGAGGAATGGGCCATCCTCCACCATTCGTGCCTGCAAGAAATTTTGATTATCAAAGCTTCAGCCTGATACTTCCGGTTCAATATACCCTTGGCCATTTTACGTTAAGCTGCGCCGGGTTTTATGCCATCCCTTCCAAACTCCTGAAGAGTCATCTCTGGACCAACCAGTCGGGATTCCTGGTTTCCTTAAGTTACGCCCTTACTTTATAGCCATGCGAATTCTGATCGTTGAAGACGAAAAAAGCCTGGCCGAAGAAATTGTCCAGTTTTTACGGAACGAACAATATAACTGCGATATCGCTTTCAATGGCAGGGATGCCTCTGAAATGCTGGCTGTAAACTTGTACGATTTTGTTTTACTCGATATCGGACTGCCGGATTATAATGGCCTCGACCTGATCAGAGAAGCAAAACAGTACAATTCCGAAGCCTATTTTATCGTGATTACCGCTCGCGGTGAGCTGGATGATAAACTGAAAGGATTCAATTCAGGCGCCGACGATTATCTGGCAAAACCATTTTCAATCCTGGAATTACACTCCCGTCTGCAGGCCATCACCCGGCGAAAATTTGGCCAGTCGAGCTCCATTATCAGATTTGGAAATTTTGCCCTCGATATCACCAAACTTCAGCTGCTTCACCAGGCAACGACAGTCAATCTGACAAAAAAGGAGTACGACCTCCTGAGTTACCTCATTCTCAATAAGGGCAGGGTGCTCGACCGGCTTCAGCTTGTGGAACATATCTGGGGAAGTTTTTACGAGGATGATTTCGACTCAAATTATATCGATGTACATATTAAAAACATTCGAAAAAAGCTGAGCGAATTTGATCAGGCAAACTATATAAAAACCGTTCGGGGGCTGGGGTATAAATTTGAGGACGTATAATGTTCATCAACCGGATAAAGCTTAAAAACAAAATATCCATCATCAATGCCCTCTCCAAGGTGTTGATTATTGCAATTTCTGTCTTTATCATTCCATGGATCGTGAATCAGATGTCGATCCGTGATCTGGATCAGCAGCTGATTGATAATCTTGATAAAACCTATGCACTGGTTGAGCAATACGGCATAGATGAGTTTATCAAGCAGGGTGGCGACCAGCAGGCTTATGGCAGCTACAATATTTTTAAGGAGGAATATATTTCCATTGAGAAGGTTACCGATACTAGCCTGTTTGAGGAGATTGATTATTCCAAAAGGTCGATCGAGGGAGAAACTTTCGAGTACCGGGTGATCAGCGCAACATTTGAATCAGGGGGCAGTTACTACCTGATTGAAATCGGCAAGAGCATCAATACCATTATTGCTTTCCAAAAACAGGTCAAGAAATTCACTTTCTATTTTCTGCTGGTTCTGCTGGGAATTACTATCCTTTTTGAGCTGGCGATCACCCAATACCTGTTAAGGCCATTCGGAAAGATTATTGAACGTTTAAAGGCATCCAACCACCCGAAAAACTTCGATTATACGCCGGTTAAAACCACCTCCTCGGATTTCAAGGACCTGGAAGAAAATATTCACGGACTGATGCGAAAAATCGAGAGCGCATTTAATGAGGAGCGCGACTATATCAGCAATATTTCGCACGAGTTGCTGACTCCCATAAGCATTATCAGGACCAAGCTCGATAATTTCGTAAATACTACTCAGCTAACAGATGATGAAATGGTTAAGATCATTGAATCAAAAGTGACACTGGGCAGAATAACTAAAATGGTCCGCACCTTGCTCCTGCTATCCAGGATCGATAACGAGGAGTATCTGTTGGCCGACAAGGTTAATCTCAATGAACTGCTCACTGGCCTGGGTACCGATTTTCAGGAACATTTTGAGCAGAAGAACCAAAAATTTGAGCTGAGTCTGCCTGACCAGCCTGCAGAGGTTCAGGGTAACCGGGAATTGCTGCATATCCTGTTTTTCAACCTGGCCAATAATGCAATTAAGTATACTCCTGACGGAGGGAAAATCAGTATTCGCCTGTTCAGGGAAGAGGGTATTCCGCTGGCGGAGATCGTGGATAATGGTATCGGAATTGAGGAGGAAAACCTTCCTTTCATCTTTACCCGGTTCAAGAAATTTCAGGAGAGCGGGAATAATTTCGGACTGGGACTGGCGCTGGTTAAAAAGATTGTTGACTACCAGAATTTCAGTATTGAGGTTTTCTCGAAGCCCGGCGAAGGAAGCCGTTTCGTGATCAGGTGTAATTGACCAATAAGAAATTATCTTAGTGGTGACTAATACATTCACCATGATTAAGCGCCTCTTCTTTATTGCAGCAATTATTTTGATCCTCCCCGGATTAACCGCTGAAAAGTATTCCGGAAAATATATTGATGGTGAGGGAGATGTGAGGTTCCTTCGCCTCATAGATGAATCATTTGCCTTTTTTCATCCCAATCCGGTGGTTCCGTGTGTAGCTATGCTCTATGAGCCGAAATGGGATACTTTTCTCGAAAGCGGAGGCTGGAACGCCTGGTGGATTCAGAACGGTTACGGGTTTTCTTATGCTGCCACCCCGTTCATCCAGGAACCGTGGTTTTCGCTGTTGCAGCAATCGTGGGATATGTTCTGGAATAATCAGGGCGACGGCAAACGGGCCGGAAAGATCGACAAGCCGGGTCAGCCTGCCAACACCAGCGCAATGTATGCCCTCGTGGCCCCCGACGGCAGTCTGGGCGATTGCTCGGGTCCGGAGGATATAATCTATAAGCAGGGCGATGGTGACGTTTCCATGCATGAATGGTTTTATGAGGCCACAGCCGCCGGGCTCGTCATGCAGGCTGAGATTCTGCTGGCAAACCGCGATCAGAAGGCCATTGCTTATTATCTGCCCAAAATGGAGCGGGCATGCAATTTCATTGAAAAGGTGCGTGATCCTAAAAACAACCTTTTTCTTGTTGGCCCCGCATGCAACCTTCTGGCGCCAAGCTACGGCGGGGTAAAAATGCCGGATGGTACGTTCGGCAAAGGATATCTGGCCGGAGTTTCTGTTACCTATCTGGCAGCACTGGACCGGATGCTTGAAATCTACCGGATGACAGGCAATGCAGAAAAAATTGCCCTTTTTGAAAAACGGCAGGCAATCACCCGAAAATCTCTTCCGCTGCTCCAGGCTCCGGCCGGATACTTTGTAAAATCAGTAGAACCGGGCGGAATAAAGCATGGGGTGCTGGGTCAGAAGGAATATGGTTATTTAGAAGGAGTTGTCAATGCTGATGCAGTGGCGCTGAGGGTTGTGGACGATCAGACTGCTGATAAAATCTATAAGCAGATAGCAGCATTTCCTGAAATTCGGCCCTTCGACTTTTTACTCACCAACGCACCCGGTTTAGACGATACCTACTGGAGCTGGGGCAAAACCTCGGGTCCGGGAATGGACGGGATCAAAGAGTTCGGCTGCTGGGTAAACGGAGGTGTCTGGACAACGGTGGAGGGCAGGGCCATCCTGATGTATTACCGCATGGGAAAATTCGATGATGTATACCGTTCGGCAACCCGCGCCATGAAGTGGTCGAAGGATTTTCGGATGGACCAGCCATTTACCCAGCGGGGAGAAAACACGACCAATAACTGGTACGATGAGGGCCAGTGGCTGCATGGCGACGGAGTAGCGGTGATGGCCGACAATTTTGCCATACCCGCTGCAACTATCAGGGGGCTGTTCGACTATGAATATAAATCCGACAGACTGATTCTGCGGCCCAGAATTCCGGGTTGTATTACCAGGTATTCACAGAAAGAACCGATTCGTTTCGGGGATAAAAAAATATGGCTTGCTTGTCGCAATGGCGGACCTCGTATTAAAGAAGTCAAAATAGACGGGAAGACAATAAAGACAGACTCAGGTGATGAGGTCGTGCTGTATTATGATAAATTGCCGAAGGAGGCGAAGGTGGAGATTATTACGGAAGGGGGCTGGGAGAAGTTGGAATTATCGTCGGCATATCCTGAAATTCCAGCATTGGCGGCTGTGAAAACCGATAAGAAATTCAGGGCCGAAAGCCTTCCGGATTCCATGCAGAAACCTTATTCAGCGCTGATCGAGGCGGAGAAAATATTGGCAAAAGATCCGGGGGCAACAGTTCATCATGCTTTTGTTGTGGAGGCGCTGGCATCATTCCGAGCCTATTATGAAAGGATTGCTGTTGACCCCGGGCGGGGATATTTCCGGGCCATCGATCAGGCAAGGAAAGAGAACATGTTAAAGTTGTATGCCAGAACCGCTATGGGGCAGTACCGTGGCTATGTAAAGAGGATGGAGAAATGCAGTCAGCAGAAAAACTAAAAGTTCCTGCCACCCCTGTCCCTCATGGAACCGGTCAGCCAATTGAGCAGAGTCATCACTGCGTCGAAAAATCGGTTGATGATCGGTGATTTTGAGTTTCTGAAAAGTAGCCATGTTAATCCAGCCAGGATGAGCAGTGCAGCAATGGTTCCAGCGATAATCAGGAAATCAGGCATTGGTTCAGGTTTTTATCTCTGCAAGGTAAATATATTAATTGGGGAGGCAATGCTGTTATTTAATTAACATATTGATTATCTGATAGAAAGGTTATATATTAGCATAACCTAACCTACAGAATAATGAAAAAAGCAATCGTTTTTATCGTGGCTGCCATGAGTTGTATTGCTATGGTTAATGGGCAGCAAAAGTCGGTCATTGAATGGGCTGATATCCCCGCCGGAACATTTACTATGGGATCTCCTCCGGATGAACTCAGTCGCGATAGTTTTGAAACGGAGCACCGGGTAACATTGCATGCATTCAGGATGAGCAAATATGAAATTACCGTCGCCCAGTTTAAAACCTTTATCGATGCAACCGGCTTTATTACTTCTGCAGAAAAGGGGACCATTGGCTCGTATGGGTCGTTTACCTGGGATGGTAAAGATTTTGTGGATAAAACCGGGGTGAACTGGAGATGTGATGAAAGGGGAAACGTTCTGCCGGAAACAGATTATAATCATCCGGTAATCCATGTAAGCTGGAAGGATGCAAAAGCCTTTGCAAAATGGATGAAGTGCCGCCTGCCAACGGAGGCAGAATGGGAATATGCCTGCCGTGCAGGGACAACCGGACCGTTCAATACCGGTAAAATGTTGACAACAGCGCAAGCAAATTGCAATGGAAGTTCTTCAACAAAGGATTATCCCTTGGGTGAATTCCGGGAAAAAACAATGCCTGTCGGTAGCTTTCAGCCCAATGCCTGGGGCTTATACGATATGCATGGCAATGTATCGGAATTTTGCCATGACCGGTTCGGAAAATATGGAAGGGGGGCGAAAACCAATCCCAAAGGCTCCTTATTATGGTGGGAACGAACAATGCGGGGAGGCGACTGGGTGTCGTTTGCCTGGGGTTGCCGGTCGGCTTCGCGCTATACTGTGCCTCCGTTTCTCAGTTCCGCTATGACAGGGATTCGTCTGGTAACTGATTAATGCCGCCCAGGAGCCTCCTCAGCAATCCTAGCAGGAGCTCAGCTCCCCTCTCCCGTGAACGGAGCGCCAGCGCAGTGAGCGCGGGAGAGGGGCCGGGGGTGAGGTGAATCTCCCCAAATTCAACCTTTTTTCGCACAACTGTGCGGTTTTTCATCCATTAAAATAATCGTTTGGTGTAAGAGACAATTTTTAAAATGGTTGATAAGTAAGTTGTTAACAAGTCTGAGCCAACTTTTTTCGTTCTACCGGACCTTTTGGCACAACCTGTGCATACTGCCGGTTATGAAATATCAAAACTCCTTCGGGAAGGTCGGGAGAGTAAATATTGTTTTTGCGAGCATTTTAATTGCCTGGACTCTGATCATCGGATTTTTGTTGAATTTGAGCATGGTTGAAATTAGCAGGAATTCAGATAGAACAGCAAAAACACAAGCAATTGCTAATTTTAATAAAGATCAGGCAATCAGACTCTGGGCTACTTCACATGGGGGTGTCTATGTTCCAATTGACAGTATTACCCCTGCTAATCAATATCTGTCCCATATAAAAGAACGGGATATTGAAACAAAAGACGGCAAAAAGCTGACATTAATGAACCCTGCCTATATGATGAGGCAATTGTATGAATATTTTACTAAGGATTATGGAATTATAGGCCATATTACAAGTTTGAAATTATTGCGTCCTGAAAACAAACCAGATGCGTGGGAAAGAAAAGCATTGGAACAATTTGAAAAAGGAATAAAAGAAATCAGCGAATATGATACAATAAATGGGGAGAGATATTACCGTTTAATTCAGCCGATGAAAATAGTTCCGGGGTGTCTTAAATGTCATGGTCATCAGGATTATAAAGTGGGCGACGTTCGGGGAGGTGTATCTATATCAATACCTATGCAGGAAATTGATAAACACAATAAAAGTGAAATAACGAAAATTGCATTAATCGATGGTATAATCTGGATTATTGTATTTATAATTCTATTTATAGGATTTATTAAAGCCAAAGAAACATTAAAAATCAAAGAAAAGGCAGATCAGGTATTATCAGAAAAGAATAATGAAATTCTGCAGAAAAATGAGCAACTTAAAAGTTTCAATAAAGAACTGGAAAGTCAGGTAGCGGAACGGACAGTGGAGCTTAACCAGGCGAATGATCATCTGGAGAAATTTTTCAGCCTGGTGCCAGCCCTGGTTACCATTGCATCACCCAACGGATATTTGACGAACCTCAATCCGGAATGGGAAAAAGTGCTTGGCTATACGGTTGAGGAATTAGAAAGCAAACCCTACCAGTCCTTAATCCATCCCGACGACATAGAGCCAACCAATCTTGAGGTCGCCAAACAGTTGAAGGGGAGCACAACCATCAACTTCAGCAACCGCTACCGCCACAAGGATGGCTCCTACCGATGGTTTGAATGGAAAGCATTCGCATCAGAAGATGGTCTCCTTTTTGCAGCGGCACGCGATATTACCGAGAGCAAGCATGCTGAACAGAAATTAGTGATCGCCAAAGAACGTTCCGAAGAAAGCGACCGCTTGAAATCTGCATTTTTAGCAAATATGAGTCACGAAATTCGTACTCCGATGAATGGTATTCTTGGCTTTGCTGAAATTCTGAAAGAACCCAACCTGACCGGAAAACAACAGCAGGATTATATTGAAATAATTGAGAAAAGTGGTATACGCATGCTCAGTATCATTAACGATATTATCGATATATCGAAAATAGAAGCCGGGCTGATGGAGGTTTATCTGAAAGAATCAAATATTAATGATCAGCTGGAATATATTCATACTTTTTTCAAACCGGAAGCTGAAAAGAAAGGGATACAATTAATAGTTAATAATTCATTGCCGGGGCCTGAAGCTGTCATCACCACGGACAGTGAAAAAGTTTATGCAGTTCTTATCAATCTGGTTAAGAATGCTTTAAAATTTACCAGTGAAGGTTCAATCGAATTTGGATACAACCTCGTAGAGACGGATAATTATCCGTCTCTACTGGAGTTTTATGTCAAAGACACCGGCCATGGAATTCCAATGAATCGCCAGGCAGCTATTTTCGAACGTTTTATACAGGCTGATAATATTAATAGCACAGCTTACCCTGGTGCAGGTTTAGGCTTGTCGATTACCAAGGCATACATTGCCATGCTGGGGGGCAAAATCTGGGTGGAAAGTGAAGAGGGAAAAGGCTCAGTATTTTATTTCACGCTGCCTTACCATACTAAACCGAAATAACCGATTATGAAATATCCAAACTTCATCCGGAATGCCTTTCGCGGAAATTCCTGGAAAGCAATCGGCATTCTGATAACCGGAATTGCCTTGTCGGCGGCAGCTACCTACTATACCGAACTCATTGTCAGAAAAACTCTTGACCAAGAAATTGAACTCATCGGCAGTGAGTATAAAATCAGAATAGATAAGCGGCTGCATGCTCATGCACTCCTATTGCGCAGCGCCGCAGCCTTCCTTGCATCATCCGACACCGTAACCAGAAAGGAATGGGACAGATTTTATGACGCATCACAAATCGAAAGAAATCTGCCGGGTATTCAGGGCGTTGGATATTCAGTGATAATTCCGAAAGATCAGTTACAAGCGCATATTCAAAAAATAAGAAAAGAAGGGCTTCCTGATTTTAACGTAACCCCGGCCGGCGAAAGGGATGTTTATACTTCGATAATTTTTCTGAAACCTGATAGCGGACGAAATCTTCGTGCTTTTGGTTACGACATGCTCACTGAGCCGATCCGGAGAAAAGCTATGGAGTTTTCGCGTGATTCCGATATGGCCATGCTTACGGGGAAAGTGAAATTAGTGCAGGAAACTAATACAGATGTGCAACCCGGGACCCTGATGTATGTTCCGGTTTATCGGAACGGTACAGATTCAATGACTGTTGAAGAACGCCGGGCAGCCATCAGGGGCTGGGTATACAGTCCCTATCGGATGAACAATCTGATGAGCAATATTTTGGAAACATCAGATTCCACAAGAAGGGACAAAGTCTCTATACAGATCTATGATACGGGGATTGCATCTGAGGAAACATTTCTGTATGCTGAAAATCTGGAGCATTTGAACAAGAATGAATACCACGTATGGCGTAATCTTGGCCTTACATTTAACGGTCATCCCTGGACCTTGAAGGTAACCTTACAAAAAACCTACTGGTCAGTTTTTGCTCCGGTAATAATTGTTTTTGCAGCAGGAATTGGAATAACTGTTTTGATCTTCCTTTTAATTACCACTCTTCTTAAAAAACGCCGTGAAGCTGATGCGCTGAGCGAAAGTGAGGGGCGGCACAAATCACTATTCCAGGACAATCATTCCGTAATGCTGCTGATTGATCCGGCAACAGGTGAGATCAGAGATGCAAACGATGCAGCCTGCCAATACTACGGGTGGACACATACGGAAATGTGCACCAAAAATGTGTCTGAAATTAATACGCTCACCGAAGATGAACTGGCCACAGAGATGCAAAATGCCTTAAACGAGCATCGTAAGCATTTCTTTTTCAAGCACCGGTTGGCCAATGGAAAGGTTCGTGACGTGGAAGTTTATTCCGGTCCGATAACCTTCGGTAACACGGCTATGCTCTATTCACTGGTTCATGACGTTTCCGACCGAAGGCGCGCCGAGCGGGATCTAGTCGGTACGAATTTAAGAATCAGCCACTCTGAATTTGACCTGGCGAAAGCCCAGTCTGTTGCACACCTGGGGAACTGGAAGTGGAATCTGCTGGACGGCGAGGTTTCTTGGTCTGATGAAATGTACAAGATTTTCGGTATTGATAAAAACAATTATACCGGCCGACTTGGTGATGTTATCTCCAGTGCC
>CAILAQ010000633.1 GCA_903832165.1 uncultured Bacteroidota bacterium
CCGGGAGCCAGCATTTATACGGACCGGAAACATTAAAGCAAGTTGCTGAAGATTCGCGGGTTATAGCCGAAGCGTTTAACCAGTCGGCGGACATCCCGGTGCACGTGATCTTCAAGCCGGTTTTAACGACTCCTGATGAAATTACCAGGCTCCTCATGGAAGCCAATGCTGCTGTGAACTGTATCGGGCTGATCACCTGGTGTCATACATTTTCCCCTTCAAAAATGTGGATCAACGGCTTAAAGAAATTGCAGAAACCATTGCTGCATCTTCATACACAGTTTAACCGCGATTTGCCCTGGAGTGAAATCGATATGGATTTCATGAACCTGAACCAGTCGGCCCATGGCGATCGAGAGCACGGTTTTATCATGACCCGGATGCGTATCAACCGCAAGGTGGTTGTCGGACACTGGCAAGATGCTGATGTTGTTGAAAATATTGCGGTCTGGACACGAGCTGCAGCCGGTTGGAATGAGATGCAGAGTTTGAAAATCGCCCGCTTTGGCGACAACATGCGTGAGGTTGCCGTTACCGAGGGCGACAAGGTTGCTGCTCAGATCCAGTTTGGTATGTCGGTAAACGGATATGGCGTTGGCGACCTGGTTAAAATGGTTGATGATGTACTGGATTCGGTAATCGATGATTTGATGAAGGAGTATATCGAGATATATAAACTCCCGGCCGAATGCCAGCCAGGCGGTAAATATTATGATAATGTACGTTACCAGGCACGCCTCGAAGCCGGTATGCTCGCCTTCCTGAAGAAGGGTGGTTTCGGTGCTTTTACAACGACTTTCGAAGATTTGCACGGATTAAAGCAACTCCCCGGACTGGCATCGCAGCGTTTGATGGCTGCAGGTTATGGGTTTGGTGCTGAGGGTGACTGGAAACATGCCGCCATGGTACGTATCTGTAAAGTGATGGGAAAGGGGTTGAATGGCGGTTGCTCATTTATGGAAGATTACACCTACCATCTGAATCCCAAGGGGATGATGGTACTTGGCGCACATATGCTGGAGATTTGCCCGACCATTGGCGACGGGAAAACAAAACTCGAGGTTCATCCGCTGGGAATTGGCGGGAAACAGGCGCCGGCACGACTGGTATTCAATGTTCCGGCAGGACCGGCTATCAATACCAGCCTGATCGATATGGGCAACCGTTTCCGCATGATTGTGAATTCGGTTGATTGCGTATTGCCCGAGGCCGATCTTCCAAAACTACCTGTAGCACGCGCCTTGTGGGTGCCTCAGCCCGATCTGAAAACCGGAGCCGGTGCATGGATCTATGCAGGCGGTGCACATCATACCGCATTCAGCCAGGCTATTGATGCAAGGGTAATGGAAGATTTCTGCGAAATGGCCGGAATTGAATTTGTTCACATCGGCAGCGAAACCAGTCTTACCTCCTTTAAAAAGGAACTTAAATGGAATGATTTGTATTATCATCAGGCCGGTGCGCTGAAGTTTCTGTAAATAGTACGTAAAATAGGTTGAGCCACCATGAAAAAGTTCCTGTCTGTCCTCTATAAAAATTGGATATTTTTTGCCTTGGGCTTAGCCCTGACGACCTCCTGCAAAACTGCCTCGTCCGATGATCTGCTCGTCGCGGGGAGCGAAAATATCCGCGTAGCGTCATCAGACACTTTGCTGGTTAAGATTTTCAACTGGGCACAGGCTACATCAGACGGTTATGTGGGCAAGGACAGTGACCCTGTTGGTCCCTGGTATGAGGCGGCACTGCCTAAACGGGAAGCATTCTGCATTCGCGACGTATCACATCAGTGTATCGGTTCCGAGATTCTGTGGCAGGGAAAGCAGAATCTGAATATGTTCAGGAAATTCGTTGAGAACATATCTGAAGAAAAGGACTATTGCTCCTATTGGGAGATCAACCGCTACAACAAGCCTGCGCCGGTGGATTATATTTCCGACAAGGATTTCTGGTACAACCTGAATGCCAATTTTGATATCATCGATGCTTGCTATAAGCTGTACGAATGGACCGGGAACAAAGCTTATATCAATGGTGAGACATTCGACAAATTTTTTCAACTAACTCTTAATCAGTACATAGAAAGATGGCAACTACAAGCGGATAAGATTATGGATCGTCCGGCCTTCATGAACCTTAAGCCGGAAACCGTTAAATATAAATATGCGCGGGGCATTCCATCCTACGACGAATCGCAGGATGATATAGCTGTTAGCGGTGATCTGCTTGGCATGATTTATAACGGTTTTAAAACGTATTCAAATATCCTGAAGCTGAGGGGCGATACCGGTGAGAGTGAAAAATATGCAGGTAAAGCTGCCGGATACAGGCACCTGATCGATTCCCTCTGGTGGAACGAAGATTCCCGATCCTACTCCGCATTCTATAAATCAAACAAGAAGTTCTCCACCGGCGGCATCAGCAACAGCGAATTTCTGTTATGGTACAGTGTGATTGAAGATCCTGCGCGGATTACCAGCTCATTGCGTGATATCGCCAACTCACAGGTGGAGGTATTGTCCTATCTGCCCATGCTCTTTTACCGGTATGGACTTAATGCTGAAGGATATCATTATCTGACTAAGATATATCACGATAAACGACGGATGTACCCTGAGGCATCCAGCGGTGCCATTGAGGGGATTGTCAGGGGTCTGATGGGTGTGGAGCCTTGCGCTTCCGAGAACAGGATCGCTACCTGTCCGAAGCTGGCTAATGGCAAGGAAAGCGTTACTGTTGAGAATATTCCGGTTTTTTCAGGGTTGATATCGGTGCGTCATGATTCACCCGCCAAGAGCACCTTCGCCAATAAATCTGAAAATGCAGTGACCTGGAGGGCAACGTTTCAGGGTTCTTTTCAAAATATCATGGTTAACGGTAAGTCTGCAACGGCAGAACATTTCAAAGATGCCATCGGAAATATCCACAGTTATATTGATATCACTGTTGGAGCAAGATCTCAGATTACTGCGGAGGCGGATGTGGAGCATATCGCAAAGAATCCGGCTTATCCTGATCTTGATGAAGTGATCGTAGTCTGGAAAACTCATTGTGATATCGGGTGCTTACCGGTTATGCCTGATACCTGGACCCACGGTCTGACAGTTTTGTGTTGAATTAATCAGCGTTTTTTAACAATACAGCTAATCATTTCCACCCACGAAAACCTTTCTGAGACGCTGAATAAAATGAGTTACGCGATTATATGAAATCGCAACATCAGAAAATTTTGGGTACGGGAGATGCCTGCGTGCCGGTGAATGAAAAGGGCAACACGGAAATCCTTGTTTTTTGTTCGTTCGTCAAACGAAATTTTGCACTCAGTTTTCGTTAGTCCATAAATTAATACTATTCATCAAAGAATTTAGAACTACGTCAATGCTAATAGGAGTGCGCCTTTCAGGAGGGTTTACCTTTGAATTGAACAAAGGGAAAACTCCAAATGAAAAGCGCATTAAGAGCATCGGTTTTAATTTTTGCCTGCCTCCTCAGCTTAAATCTGCAGGCTGCTTTTCTCAAGAATATTCCACAAACCTTAACCCAGCCAAACGGCACCATTCTTCACTGTTTTGCCACGGGGGATGAGCATCGCCACTGGCTTCATGATGCCAGCAACTATACCATCGTACAGGATCAGGTAACCGGATATTATGTATATGCCACGAAATCAGGGAGTAAGCTGGTCGCCACTTCATTCGTTGCCGGAGTAACAAATCCAGTGGTTGTCGGGTTAGTTTCCGGAGCCAGCCCTGATGCACAGGAGATTCAGAATATCAGCAGGAGCTCATACAGGATGCCTGAAACAAAAGGCACGTCCGGAGTCAATACCACCGGCACCATTAATAACATCGTAATATTCATCAGGTTTGCTGATCAGGCTGAATTCTCAGAACCAGCCTCGATGTACAATTCGGCATTCAACGCTGAGGGATCCTCCTCCATGATGCAATATTTCAGGGAAATATCCGGCTCACAGCTGACTATCAACACATCACTTTATCCTCAGTCGGGCGGAACAACAGCTTCGTATCAGGCCACTCATAACCGGGATTATTATTGCAAGTTCAATTCTGTAACCAATCCGAATGGTTATAATGACGACAACGAAAAATACGATCGCGAACTTACGCTGCTGAAAGATGCTACCGAAGGGGTAAAATCGCAGATTGAATCCACCGGTTTGAATTTCGACAATGACAATAATGGTCTGGTTGATAATATATGTTATATCATCAAGGGTGCAACTGATGGCTGGTCTGATTTGCTGTGGCCGCATATGTTCAAACAGTATTATTTCGATATATATATTGGGGGGGCAAAGGTTTCGGATTATAATCTTCAGCTTTCAGAGACATTCGGTGTAAATGTTCTTTGTCATGAAATGGCACACACGCTTGGTTTTCCTGATCTGTACCGTTATACCGATAATACCATCAATCCGGTAAGTTCGTGGGATATTATGGCTTCTACCACCAATCCTCCGCAGCAGCCGAGCGTATATATGAAACAAAAATATGGCAACTGGGCATCAGGGGTTTCCGAAATCTCAACCAACGGAACCTACACTTTAAGTCCTTTGTCATCCAATCCATTTGCAGCTTACAAAATCAGCTCACCCAACAGCACCTTGGAATATTTTATGGTTGAATACCGGAAAACCGCCGGGTTGTTTGAATCGCAGCTGCTCGGATCGGGTTTGATCATTTATCGTGTGGTACCATCGATCAATGGGAACATGTACGGTGCCCCGGATGAAGTTTATGTATGCAGGCCTTTTGGTACCACCACTGTTGATGGTGATTTGGGTCAGGCTAACTTTTCGGCTGATGCCGGAAGAACTTCTTTTGGAGGAACCGGCAATACGGCTTGTTTCCTGAGCAACGGCACCCCGGGTGGTTTTAAGATCACCAATATCGGAACAGCGGGTGAAACTATTTCATTTACGGTATCCTTCGGTAATGACACTCCGGCTGTGATGAACATTGCCCCGTCACTTCGCGAAGTAGCTGCCACGGCAGGTACCACTTCCTTTGAAGTCTCCAATACTGGCGGCGGCACCATGGCATGGACAGCAACCGTAACCGGCGGTGCCAACTGGGCACATATTACCTCGGGTAACAGCGGAAGCAATGCAGGATCGGTTCAGGTAGCTTTTGATGCCAACAACGAAAGCGATGTGCGCACTGGATTTATTACAGTGAATGCTCCCGGGGTTGCCGGTAGTCCCTATACCATATATATTATACAGGCAGCAAGCCGTTCGGTACTCTCAGTGGGTCCGGAAAGTCAGAATATTTCTGACCGGGGTGGGGTAGCGGCTTACACAGTTTCCAATTTTGGCGGTGGTGCCATGAACTGGACAGCAACTGTGACTGAGGGCAGTACCTGGGCAAAAATAAACTACGGCTTGAGCGGCACGAATGCAGGTACGATCAGGCTGGAGGCATCAGCCAACAGCGGAAATCAGCGGACAGCTGTTGTAACGGTTACTGTTGGCGGATCAAATGGCGGTCAGATGACAGTAAGTCTGGTTCAGGCTGCAAAAGCCGCCGAACTGGAGATTGACCCTGAAATACAGACGGCAGGTTTTGATGGGGGTGACCTCAATTTCAACGTTACCAAAACCGGTTATGGTACGATCAACTGGGCAACGGCAGTTACAACCGGACCTGCCTGGGCACACATTACGGCCGGAACAACCGGAAGTAATGAAGGAAGGATAACCATAGAAATTGATAAAAATACGGGGGCTTCAAGAACAGCCACTTTCACTGTAACAACTTCCGACCCTTCTGCAAGTCCGAAAATACTGACCATCAATCAGGATATAAGCAACGGTATCAATGTGGTGAATGTTGCAAGCAAACTCAATGTTTATCCGAATCCGGTAGTTAATCATTGCACGGTTCAGATTGAAAACTTCGACGGGGCTTCCAAAACCCTTGAGGTATTTAACATGATGGGACAGATGGAGAGCACCCGGATATTAACTCAGGAAAGCACATTGGTTGACCTCTCCGGTTTATCAAAAGGGATTTATGTATTCCGGATTAGTTCGGAAAATGGGGTGGTGAGTCAGGGTAGGGTAGTAAAAGACTAGCTTTTTCAACTCCTCACCTATTCAACTTCTCTCCTATTAAACTCCTCACCTATTATTTTCCTTGTTGGCAGAGTTTAGAATAGTTACTCGTCCCGTTCTTATCGCCCATTCCGGCTGCAATCTTATAGTTTTTACAAGCCTCCTCCTGATTGCCCAGATTGTAATAATTTGAGCCAAGTAAGTCGTAAAGGTTATACAGGGTGGGGGCTGGCTTTCCACTCGAGAGCATATATTCAATATCTATTTTGCTGCTCTGATATTCTTTTAAAAAGTAGTAGCAATAAGCTCTGAAGGCACGGGCTTCAATAAATCCGGGTTCCTTTGATAATATTTCAGAAAAGTAACGTGAAGCTTCAGTATAGTTTTTTGCATTAAACGCCGCAGAGGCTGAATTATAGGTGTCCTGGTAAGGAAGCATAATAAACTTGCGGTCAAGAAATGCTTTCTGCTTGATTACAAGGCTGTCAGCAGGAAAATATATAGCCGCTGAATCGATAACAGCAACTGATTTTAAAGTATTCCCGGTTCTGTCGTAAAAAGAGGCAGCAAACAGCCAGGCTTCCTGATTGGTTTTCGTTTTTTGCAGGTATTGATCAATAATGGCTTCACTCTCTTTTGGCAATCCTTTTTTTTGCAGCAGTTCACATAGCATGGAAATGTTTTTGAAAAACAGCGGCTTCATTTTATACGTTTTTTGCGCATACACCAGACTGCTGTCGGTGTTATTAAGATTATTATAGGCGAGGGTCAGGGCATACTCGGGCCTGACATCGAATGGACTCGATTTGTCGTTCTTAAGTAATTCAATAACCTCCTTGTTTCTTTTTTCGTCTAAGAGGTAGCGGGCTTTCTGGACTGCAATCGGCTCTCCCTCCACATTTAAATCAGGTATTGCAGGAAATCCGTTAAGGAAAAGGGAAGCAGGATGGGTCATCTTGCCGTTATTAAAATCATCTTTCACCAGGCGCTGGAGTTTCAGTGAGTTGAAATTCTGAATCAGCAAATAAGCGGAGGCGGTAAGGAGGAGTCCAAAAGCAATGAGCATTCCGTTCCGCAGGTATATGTTACCAGATTTTTTCCCGGGATTGGGGATGGTTGGTTTTGTACTTTCATTTTGCGAAAGGAAACTGACTGCAATGGCTGTTCCAATGTACAAAGCGAACAGCGCCTGTATTTCAGGACGATCCTGCGGAAAATTAAAGAATGCATCGAAACTATAGCAAAGAAGACCGAAGGCGGGTAAAAACAGAAATGGAAGCCAGTCGGAATCCGGATTTTTAATGATAATCCTGACCAGGGACCAGCCGGTTAAAAGGAAAATCGCAACAAACAGCAATCCTCCAAAAATTCCAGTTTCCGCAGTGGTCTCAACAAAATCGTTGTGTGCTTTATAGGGGTAGATAAAATCAGGAATGGTGTGGTTACCTTCTTCCAGAATGGCAACTTTCCAGTTGCCGAGGCCGACTCCAAATAGTGGATTTTTCTTAACCATATGTCCCGACCATTTCCAGATATCCAGTCTGCCCCCACCTCCGGATGGATCAGATATGGTTGCCAGTCGGGCTCCGACACTTACCGCGTAACCGTCTGCGGCTTTGGATTTCGGATACAGAAAACGCTCGGTTATGGAAAAGGTGAGGAAGGCTGCAGTCAGGACGATGAGGAAAATGCCTCCCAGCCGAAGCTGGTACTTGTCATGTGATTGTATATATCTGATAATGAAATAGGCAATGATGACGAGGGTTAAAGCAAAAGTTCCCAGATAGAAAGCCCGGGTACTCATAAAGAAGGTGGCACTTATAGCAAGAAAGGTGGTAAGGATACCTAACGATCGTAACCATTTTTTGCTGAAGACGATGAGCCAGAGGGCGAATGGAATCTTTACAAACAGCGAAGAGGCCAGGATATTTTTGTTAGAGTAAACGGATTGAATTTCGATA
>CAILAQ010000634.1 GCA_903832165.1 uncultured Bacteroidota bacterium
ACATGTATGATAATCAGGACAATCTGGCTTATTCGTCGTTTTCAGAGAATAAGGAGGGCCATATCGATCCCAATTGCAAAGGTTGCCACAAGGATATCCGGACGATGTTTCCCGTGAAGGAGAAGTCGTACCGGATCGTTGATAGTCACAGTGAATGCCTGATGAGCCAGACTGATAACAACTCCAGGCACCTGCTGATACGCACACCGATCCTTAATGAACCTTCCTGTTATAATACCGCTGCATGCCATGCCCACAAGCCAAGCGATGAGGTTTTAGGTTCTTTATTCATCAAAATGCCTCTCGCTGAGGTTGATGCAGCAGTTCAAAAGTCATCGACAGAATTCTTTTTGCTGGCAGCGATTATCACCCTGTTCCTGGCCTTATTTTTAGTACTCTTTACCAGGCGCAATATCCAGAATCCGCTGAATGCCATAATTAAAGCAAGCAAGGCGGTTGCCACCGGTGATCACACTGCCAGGCTGGTGATCAGTCCTAATGAGCTCGATGATATCCGCATGTTATCCTATGCATTCAACCATATGCTCGATAACCTTCAGACTGCCACCACCGAATTGCAGAACTGGTCGAAACAGCTGGAATACAAGGTACAGAAAAAATCAGAGGAACTTGGCGAGGTTCAGAACGAACTCATTAACATTGAGCGAATTGCCTCTTTAGGCAAACTATCCTCTTCCGTAGCTCATGAGATTAACAATCCGTTATCCGGAATTCTGATTTACACAAAACTGGTTCATAAAAAATTGGTGAGTGAGGATATTGAGCCTGAAAAAAAGCAATCCATCCTTAAGCATCTGAAACTTATTGAAGATGAAACCAAGCGTTGCGGGGATATTGTAAAAGGACTGCTTGATTTTTCGAGAAAAGATCAGGATGATTTTGAGACCAGGCATCTGAATGAAATACTGATGGAGACCTATCATCTGATGTCGCATCCTATTAATATTGCCAATATTAATCTATCGACAGATCTCAGCGCTTCATCAGATCTGGTCTGGTGCAGTCCCAATCAGATAAAGCAGGCCTGCGTCGCGATTTTGGTAAACGCTTCAGAAGCCGTAACAGAAGGGGGCGAAATTATTTTAAGATCGTCAAATCCCGATAAGGATTCCATTAAAATTGACATTTGCGACAATGGCTCAGGCATAGCACCGGAAGATATTCCCCACATTTTTGAACCGTTTTTTACCACCAAGCGGAACGGGGCCGGAATCGGGCTTGGCTTATCCATTGTTCACGGAATCGTACAAAGCCACAATGGCAAGATTGACCTCAAATCTGAGCCGGGAAAAGGGACGATTATTTCAATTATCCTGCCTTTGATCACCAACGAAGCATAATTAAGATGGCAAAGAAAATTTCGATATTGATAGTTGATGATGAACCGTCCGTGCGGGATTCCCTGTACAACTGGTTCATCGAAGACGGGTACCGGGTTGAATGCGCTGAAAACGCCAAAGCTGCATTAACCATGGTGGAGTCCGACACGTTTGATATTATACTGGCGGATATCAAAATGCCGGGAATGGATGGACTGGAGATGCTCCGAAGGATCAAGTCGCTCCGGAAAGACTCCATCGTTATTGTAATGACTGCATTTGCCACCGTTGATACTGCTGTTCAAGCGCTGAAGGATGGTGCATTTGACTACGTGACCAAACCTTTTGATCCGGACGACCTGTCTCATCTGATACGGAATGCATCAAAGCAGATCACACTTTCTGAAGAAAATGAAGCATTAAAAGAGCGGGTGGTATCGCTGGAAAACATTGAAGATCTTATTGGCAACAGTGCAGCTATGCAATCTGTGCTGAAAGAAGTTGAGAGCGTGGCTCAATCCAGTTCATCGGTCATTATCACCGGTGAAAGCGGCACGGGCAAAGAATTGATTGCACGCGCCATACATTCCAATTCACCCCGCCGGTTTTTCCCCATGGTTAGCGTGCATTGCGGGGCGCTCACGGAAAGCTTGCTGGAGAGCGAGCTTTTCGGTCATGAAAAAGGAGCCTTTACCGGTGCCATGTATAATAGGAAAGGGAGATTTGAAATGGCAGATGGCGGAACCATCTTCCTGGATGAAATTGCCACCATTTCCTCCAAGATGCAGATTGAGTTATTGCGTGTCCTGGAATCTAAAAGTTTTATCCGGGTAGGCGGAAATAAGGAGATAACTTCTGATTTCAGGGTGATTTGTGCGACCAACCGTGATTTGAAGAGCATGGTGGTTAGCGGAACTTTCCGCGAAGATCTGTATTACCGGCTAAACGTCGTAAACATTGAGATTCCTCCTCTGCGGGAGCGGATTGAGGATATACCGTTGCTGGTCGACTATTTTATCCGGAAATATTGCACTTCGATGAACAGGCTGCCGGTAAGTATTGAACCTTCGGCACTGAAACGCCTGCAGGAATTTGATTTTCCGGGCAATATCCGCGAGCTGGAAAATATGGTAGAGCGCGCAATTGTTGTTGGAAACGGGAAAAAGATCACATTAAAAGACCTGCCCCTTCAGAAAAGCATGATAGTAAACTCATTGGAGAGTCTGGATGATGTCGAAAAAAACCACATCATTCAAACCCTGATCAACCATGAATGGAATATCTCTCAAACAGCCCGGGCGTTGAAAGTTGACCGGGTAACCCTGTACAATAAAATCAGGAAATATAATTTGAAGCCTCTTGAATAGTCCATTAGATAATCTTAAAAGGGTTATTTTTTAATGAATGAACAAGGCATATCTATAATCTCCTTCGGCTATTTCGAGCATGCTTTTCTCGAGAAGATCGCCGATTCAGTGAGCCGTGAATTTATGCTGCCCGTTCAGATCAGGGAGGGCCATTTCGACCTGAGTGAATATTATGATCCGGCCCGCCGGCAATATAATGGCAACCTTTTATTAAAGGAGGTAGATGCCAAATATTCATCAGATTCAGGTAAAACCTTTGGATTATTTTACGTCGATCTGTTTATTCCGATACTCACCTACATTTTCGGGCAGGCATTTTTGGGCGGACGGACCGCAATAGCTTCGATCTATCGTCTTAGTAATGAGAGATATGGACTAAAAGAGACGGATAATTCACTTAAAGAACGATTTACCAAGGAGGTGGTCCACGAACTCGGCCACACTTTCGGATTGATTCATTGCCATGTTCCCGCATGCGTGATGAGTTCCAGCACTTATGTTGAAGACATCGACCAGAAAAGCGCGAATCTTTGTATTAAATGCCGGACACAACTACTCGATCAGGCTATTCAGTAAATTATGTAAATTAGCCGGCTAAACTAAACGAGGCTGCATCATAATGAGAAGATGGCGCATTGAAGATTCTGCTGAACTCTACAACATCAACGGTTGGGGGATCAATTATTTTTCGATCAACGAAAAGGGGCACGTTGTTGTAACTCCCAAATCCAACGGGGTTCAGGTTGACCTGATGGAACTTGTTGAGGAACTTCAGCTGCGCGATGTATCGGCTCCCATGCTGATAAGGTTCCCGGATATTCTGGATGACCGGATCGAAATCATGTCGAGTTGTTTTAAAGTTGCGGCTGAGGAGTACGAATATAAAGCCCAGAACTTTATCATCTATCCGATTAAAGTTAACCAGATGCGCCCGGTGGTGGAAGAAATCGTCAACCATGGTAAAAAGTTCAATATCGGCCTGGAAGCCGGTTCCAAACCTGAGCTGCATGCTGTTATCGCTATCAATACGGATACTGATTCCATTATTATTTGTAATGGATATAAAGATGAAGACTATATTGAGTTAGCGCTTCTTGCCCAAAAAATGGGTAAGCGGATCTATATTGTCGTTGAAAAGCTCAACGAACTGAAACTGATCACCAAGATCGCCAAACAGCATAAAATAAAGCCAAATATCGGGATCCGTGTAAAGCTGGCCAGTTCAGGCAGCGGCAAGTGGGAAGATTCCGGTGGCGACGTGAGCAAATTCGGGCTCACCTCCAGCGAACTCCTCGAGGCGCTGGAATATCTGGAAAAGAGAGAAATGAAGGACTGTCTGAAGCTTGTTCATTTCCATATCGGCAGCCAGGTAACAAAGATCCGGAGGATCAAGCTCGCCTTGCGGGAAGCCTCTCAATTCTACGTTCAGCTTCATTCAAAGGGGTTCAAAGTAGAGTTTGTTGATATTGGTGGCGGACTGGGAGTCGACTATGACGGCACACGTTCATCAAACAGCGAAAGCAGCGTGAACTATAGCATACAGGAGTATGTTAACGATGCTACTTTTGCCATGGTTGATGCGAGTGTTAAAAATGGCATCCCCCACCCCAACATCATCACAGAGTCAGGCCGTTCGCTGACAGCCCACCATTCAGTCCTGATTTTTGAAGTCCTCGAGGCTACAACAACACCTGCCTGGGATGAGAATGAAGAAGTTGGCCCTGAAGATCACGAGTTGGTCAGGGAATTATACTCCTCCTGGGAAACACTTAATCAGCTGAGCATGCTGGAAACCTGGCACGATGCACAGCAAATCCGTGAGGAAGCCCTCGACCGCTTCAGTCTTGGTTTACTAAATCTGAAAACCCGCGCTCAGATAGAAAGATTATTCTGGTCGATCGCAAAAGAGATCTACCAGATGACCAATGAATTAAAGCACATCCCGGAAGAATTATTAAATCTGCCTAAACTTTTGTCCGATAAATATTTCTGCAACTTCTCCCTGTTCCAGTCACTTCCGGATTCCTGGGCAGTTGATCAGATTTTCCCTATTATCCCTATACACCGGCTGGATGAGAAACCAGACAGGTCGGCTACTTTGCAGGATATCACGTGTGACTCCGATGGTAAAATCGACAACTTCATTTCTACCCGGAATTTATCGCATTACCTGCCGGTCCATTCCTTGAATTCCAAGGAACCTTATTATATCGGCGTATTTCTGGTAGGAGCTTATCAGGAAATTCTTGGCGACCTGCATAATCTTTTTGGAGACACCAACGCAGTTCACGTTTCGGTGGACAGCAAAGGATATTCCATCGACCAGATCATTGACGGCGAAACGGTTGCTGAAGTTCTTGACTATGTTCAATATAATCCGAAGAAAATGGTCAGGACCGTTGAAACCTGGGTAACATCCTCTGTAAAAGCTGGTACCATTACGGCAGAAGAGGGAAAGGAATTCCTTTCCACTTACCGGTCCGGATTGTATGGCTACACCTACCTCGAATAGGAAAAAGCTCCGCCATAGGTGCCAGAACACGGCACTGTTTTTGCATATCTTTGCAATATGAAACAACGAATTGTCGTAGGAATTTCCGGTGGCGTGGATTCTGGCGTTGCCGCCTGGCTGCTCAAACAGCAAGGCTACGATGTGGTAGGCTTGTTCATGAGAAACTGGCATGATACAACCGGGTTGATCTCTGCCGAATGTTCCTATGAAGATGATGTGCTTTTTGCTGAAATGGTGGCAAAGAAAATCGGAATCCCCTTTCACCAGGTTGATTTGAGCGAACAATACCGCGAGCGTGTTGTCAATTATCTTTTCAGGGAATATGAAGCCGGCCGCACACCCAACCCTGATGTCCTCTGTAACCGTGAAATAAAATTCGATGCTTTCGTTGAAGAAGCGCTGAAACTGGGAGCTGAAAAAGTAGCCACCGGACATTATGCACGGGTGGATTCTGTGAATACCGCTTCAGGAAGTGTATTCAGGCTGATGGGTGGACTGGATAAAAACAAGGACCAAAGCTATTTTTTATGCCAGCTCAGCCAGAAACAATTAGGCTATGCCATGTTTCCGCTGGGAGAAATCACCAAGCCGGAAGTTCGCGATATTGCTCGCGAGCAAGGGCTGGCTAACGCAGAAAGAAAAGATTCTCAAGGGATTTGCTTTGTGGGCAAAGTCGACTTACCAGTATTCCTTCAGCAAAAATTAGCAGCAAAAAAAGGCCATATCATTGAAATATCGAAAAAATTTGAGATTCCTGATAACGGCCGGGATTATCGCCTTTCATCAAAATCCATTGAGCTCACTCCTGAAATGGGAAACCAGATTGGTGAACATCAGGGTGCCCATTTCTATACGATCGGCCAGAGAAAAGGCCTCAATATCGGCGGAAAAGAAGAACCCCTGTTCATTCTGGATACCGATGTAATCAATAATATCATCTATGTAGGACAAGGCCAGGATCATCCTTTGCTTTTCAAAAAGGCTCTGCTCGTCAGGTCAGAAGAAGTCCACTGGATCAGACCGGACTTATCGCTGATGCCAGGCGAATCAAGAGAGTGCTTCGCTCGCATCCGATACCGCCAGGGCCTTCAAAAGGCTCGTGTGATCTGCGAATCTGAAGGCATTTACCTGTTATTCGATGAACCCCAGCGGGCTGTCGTGCGCGGGCAATTTGCCGTTTGGCATTATGACGACGAGCTAATCGGCAGCGGACCCATAAATTAAGAAATAAGGGAATTATCAATGCCCTGGGTTTCAACCCGGGGACCTAAAAAATTCAATATGAAGAAATTAATAATTATTATCATTCTGCTCTCCGGGCTGATCAGCCTCAGCGGGCAGACACTCATGATAGCCCCGTCACCTGAAAAATCAGGCAAGGCATTTAAAGGCTATTTCAACATCACCGATATGGGCCTGTTAATAGGGTCAACCCAGAACACTCACCCTGCGCCATTCACCTTTATGACGACCAACGGCTATCATTTATCCGAACAGCTGTCACTCGGTCTGGGCGTTGGCGTGGAATTCCTGTCGGGCAGCTATATGCCCATCGTATTGGATGCCAGATACTATGTCCGCAAAACCGGATTTTCGCCTTTTTTCAGCCTCTCCGGTGGTTATACACTGGCACTTGATGACGAGGGAGCCAGCCAGTATGCTTACCCCACGGATGTATACTGGCCCAATACCAATTATGAACCCTATAAAGCCAAAGGCGGCTGGCTATTGAATCCGGGATTCGGTATCCGTAACATGTTCGGAGAGAATTTCGGAATTATTTTCGGGGTTGGCTATCGTGTTCAGCGACTGTACTTTGCAGCTGGCGATCAAAGAAAGCTGATGATTGACTACAATCGTTTGTCTGTTAAATTGGGTATCATTTTCAAATAATGCGGGCCAATGATATTTGAAACAATAAAATATTAACCAATGAAAAAATTTGCCATCTGTATTTTTCTTGTCCTCGCTGTTCTGCAAACAGGGTGCAAGGATAAGATCACCGAAATTTTCACAGCCAACAGCCCGACTTACATGACCTACAAGGACCTGAGACTGGCAGTGAAACAAACAGCAGCTACCGCACTGGTTAATCCGGGGAAAATCTATTTCAAGGACCAGTATATTTTCATTGTTGAGGAGATGAAGGGTATTCATGTTTTCGACAATACCAATCCAAGCATCCCCATTAACCTCACATATATTGAATTACCCGGTAATGTGGATATCGCTATCAAGGGGAATATGCTTTATGCCGATAGCTACGTTGACATGGTAGCCATTGATATTGCCAACCTGAATGCTGTAAAAGAAGTCGGAAGGGTTCAGGATGTCCTTCCTTATACATTACCTTCCTACGATACCAAATATCCGCTTGCCCAGATTGATGAACAAAAAGGCGTTGTCACCGGCTGGGAGGTAAAGGAGGTAAAACAGGTAATTAATACCACTTATTATCCGATTTACCGTGATTGGGAATTTGGAAAAAACGCCGATGTTTCAACAGGCGGGGGAAACAGTGGTGTCAGTCCGAACGGAATTGGTATCGGAGGATCGATGGCAAGATTTGGAATTTATCTGAATACCCTGTTTGCCATAGATAACACCACCCTGCATATATTCTCCATTACGACACCAGCAACACCGGTGTTCAGGAAAGATTTCAGTGCGGGCTGGAACATTGAAACCCTGTTTACTGTTGGGGATAAAATGTTTCTGGGCTCTCAGAGCGGCATGAGGATTTATGATATCTCGATCCCAAACTCGCCTCTGTATATCTGCGACTTCTGGCACATGACAGGATGTGACCCTGTGGTGATAAGCGGCAACTACGCCTATATTACGCTTCGCGGAGGCAACACCTGCGGCAATAATGTAAATCAGCTTGTGGTAGTTTCCATCGCAGATATTACCAAACCCGTAGAATTGAAAACCTATCCGATGGAAGGACCTTATGGATTAGGCGTTGATGGCAATACCCTGTTTATCTGTGATGGCGATGCCGGGCTAAAGGTATTTGACGTGGCTGATCCATTCAACATCAGCAAGCATGTACTGGCTCAGTTCCCGGATATTCAGGCATATGACGTTATTCCGGTCAAGGGCCTCCTCATCATGATCGGTGACGACGGTTTGTATCAATACGATTACAACAACATCAAAGATATCAGGCTCCTGAGCAAAATCGGCCTGAAATAGTCTGCAGTCGGCAGTTGGCAGTACTCAGCCTACTGTGGACTGCCTACTGCAGACTTTCCCTCCGTTTGGCGCCAAAGAAACCATACCAGGCTGCAAGCAGCAAGGGGATCAGGACAACGATCAGCGATGTTTTCAGGCTGAAGCTGTCGGCAACCAGACCAAACAGCAACGGAATGAAAAACCCACCGGAAATGGCCATAATCAGAAACGATGAAGCCTCATTGGTAAATCGTCCCATGCCTTCTATGGCCAGTGAAAATATCGTGGCAAACATGACTGAGATAAAGAATCCGGTGATAACGATAGAATAAATGGCCACATATCCGCTGGAAAGCATCGAAATTACTATCAACAGTCCTGCTAATGAGGCAAACCAACCCACCAGTCGCCCGGGGTTTACTTTGATAAGAATTCCGGCACCCAGCAAACGACCTGTCATCAGACCCAAAAACAGCAATCCGGATATATCAACCGCTTTGGCTTTTGTAAGAGCCACTTCTTCCATGAAATAAGGAGTCATAAGCTGATATAAAATTGCTTCGGCACCCATATAAAGCAGAAGGACGATGAATCCGATCCGGAAATGACGGAATCCCCAGGCACTGTTTTTGGATTTAATCAATGCGCCGTCAGAGGCTCCATGGTTTTCGTCATCTGTAGGATTGGCAGGCATTTTGGCGAGTTTCACCAAAACTGCCAGACCTATGAAAATCAGCCCCATGATGAGGTAAAACCACACAATCCCCTTAAATGGATCATCAGCAAACAATTTCAGAATAAACCCTCCTGCCACGTATGCAGTCAGGAAAGCACCAACGCCGCCAAGCCCCTGCGAAAGATTGATACGGCTGGCAGCCCTGGAAGGAACACCCAGAGCCCTCACATAAGGATTGCAGGTAATTTGCAGAAAAGTTACCCCGGAGAAGGTTACAAAGGTACCCACCAGAAACAGCGTATAGGAAAGCATCAGCGCCGCAGGAATAAATATCAGCAGACCCAACCCCGCAACCACACCCCCCAAAACAATGGAATTAATGGTTTTATACTTATCGATAATCAGTTTAGCCGGGTACGACAAAACAAAAAAAGCAAAAAAGGAAACCGAGGTCAGAAGCGATGTCTTAAAGTTGTTCAGATCAAAAGTCTCTTTAAATATACCAACCAGAACATTATTGATGTTCCAGATAAATCCCAGCATGAAGAAAACGAAATTCACCAGGAAAAGTGGATAAAGGATTTCTCTTGTTTTCGGATAATTCGTGACTGATTGCGGCATGTTAATAGTTTTTAATTTGAGTAAGCGTTTCCAGATATCTTGATTTGATTTGCTTGCTTGCCATAACCTGCTTTACCGGAGGCAACTTCAGGATAACCCCGAACAAGGCTGCCAGGGCCCGATGACTCCAGAGCACCTGATTATCGAATATCAGGTTTTGCAATTTTCCTCTTTCAATGGCCATAACCACAGCTTTGTGTGCACCATTCAGCGGAGTGATCACCCGTTTTTCCCTCGATATCAAACTGATGCTGTTGGGAGTGCAAACTCTGACGCAAACAGCACAGCCCAGGCAAATATCAGCATTCAGGCGTGCTTTCTTCTTCTTTGGCTTTTGCGAATCGTTTGCTGAAACCATCGTCATCGCCTCAACCGGACACACTTCTGCGCATTTTCCGCACCCCGTACAGGTATTCTCATTGATTAAGGGAAGAAAATTAGTGGTATGTACCGGATTGAGAATGGCAT
>CAILAQ010000635.1 GCA_903832165.1 uncultured Bacteroidota bacterium
AACTCGAAAAATTAATAAGTCATGAAAAAGATAGTATTAACACTGAGTTTACTGATCCTGGGGGTTACGATCGGATTCAGCCAGAAGTTTGCATACGTAAACACGGATTACATTCTGGGACGTGTGCCTGCCTATGATGCAGCACAGAAACAGCTGGACAAGTTCTCGGAAGAGTGGCAGAAGGAGATTGAAGGCAAGCGTGCCGATATTGAAAAATTGTACAAGGATTATCAGGCAGAGCGGGTTTTGCTGACTGAGGAAATGCGGACTAAGCGAGAAGAGGAGATCATGCTGCGTGAAAAAGACGTGAAGGATTTACAGAAGAAATATTTTGCTCCTGAAGGCGCACTATACAAGAAACGTCAGGAACTGGTAAAACCTATTCAGGATGAGATTTTTACTGCTGTCAAGGATCTTGCTGCTGAGGGTGGCTATTCCATTATTTTTGACGTTGCAGCCGGTCCGACTATGTTATTTACAGATCCGAAGTTTGACAAGAGTGACGATATCCTGAAAAAGATGGGAATTCAAAATTAATTTCTATCTTTGGCGACCGTTTTAAGTAACACATTATTAAATAAATATGAAAAAGATTCTTTTGACCCTGGTAGCGTGTGCAGCGTTTATTTTCGTCTGCGGAACAAGTTCTTTCGCACAAATTAAGATAGGACATATAAATACGCAGGAAATTTTGCAGTTGATGCCGGAACGTGACAGTGCCGCCAAAAAATTTGATAAGTTCAATGCTGAGATTACAAAGAATTACGAATCAATGACCGTTGCAGTTAATAACTTAATCGATACTTATACCAAGCAGAAAGATTCTTTATCTTCATTTATTCAAAAGGCCAAAGAAGCTGAAATTATTGATATGCAGGGCAAAATCCAGAATTTCAAGGAAGTTGCTCAGCAGGAACTTGATAAGAAACAGACTGAACTGATGACGCCAATTGTTGATAAACTGAAGAAGGCCATCAAAGAAGTTGCTGAAGCCAACAAGTTTACTTATGTTATTGATGTTGCCGGCGGATCGCTGGTTTATTTTCCAGAGGATGAATCTCTGAACCTTTTGCCCCTTGTTAAAGCTAAATTGGGATTAAAATAGGTTTAAAATATTGAAATTGAAATCCTTGCCGCGAGGCAGGGATTTTTTTTATGACTGCGTCTGCGCCCATAGGTGTTTTTGATTCCGGAATTGGCGGTTTGAGCGTCTGGAATGAACTCGTGAGGGAGGTCCGGGGAGAGTCGGTCATTTATGTTGCTGATTCTGCCAATGCACCATATGGCACCAAGTCCAGGCGATTCATCACAGGCCGCTCCAGGGCAATATCAAAGTTTCTGATTGATCTGGGATGTAAAATAATTGTGGTAGCTTGCAATACAGCTACAGGTGCAGCTATAACTGCACTGCGTAATGAGTTTGATGTACCGTTCATCGGGGTTGAGCCAGCCGTTAAACCTGCAGCCTTAGCGTCCTTAACCGGCCATATTGGTGTACTGGCCACGGCTCAAACATTCAAGGGGGAGCATTTCAAGAGATCGATCAAGTTATACAGTCATTCCGTTGAGGTGCATGAAAGAGCAGGAACAGGGTTAGTTGAACTGATTGAAAGCGGAAAGACCGACTGCCCGGAAACCAGGGCGCTCCTTATTAAATGCCTGGCTCCCATGGTGGAGCAGGGGATAGACCAGCTGGTGCTGGGCTGCACTCATTATCCTTTTCTTATTCCCATCATCCGTGAAATTCTGCCTGCCGGAATAACTGTTATTGATCCGGCCCCGGCAGTGGCACGTCAGACAAACAAAGTTCTGGAGTTAAATGGCGGTCTGAATACGGGAACGGAGACTCACTTTTATAAATTTTATTCAACAGGAGATCCTGACAGCTTGAGTCGGATGCTGAAGAAACTCACGGGAAATGATTATCAGGCTTACAAGGCAGAAGGACTCTAATCCCGGAACGCCTATTCGTCTTCGGAGTACCATCCCGCGTAAAAGAGATAATTATCCGCTATTTTATCGATCATTTCAGTGGTTTGAGAAGGATCTATCGTTTTAACCTTCTTCGCAGGAATACCAGCGTAAACACTGTTCGGCTCAACTATTCCGGAGTCTTTTACCAATGCTCCGGCGGCGATTATTGAATTCTCACCGATCACCGCATTGTCGAGTAAAATGGCACCAATCCCTATCAAAACGCGATCATGAATTTTGGCTCCGTGAATTACGGCATTATGGCCTATTGTGACCGAGTTTCCGATCTCCACAACTGATTTTTCATACAGGGTATGGAGGACTGCTCCGTCCTGGACATTCACTTTATTGCCAATCCGTATGGAATTAACATCTCCGCGAAGGACTGCTCCAAACCAGATGCTGCAGTCATCTCCGATTACTACATCGCCTATAATTACTGCGGTTTCAGCCAGATAGCAATTTTTTCCAATAACGGGGGTGAATCCTCTTACCGATTTTATCAGCGCCATTACTTATGAATATTATGATTTATGAGTTGCAAAAATACAAATGAAAAATTCATTTTAATCACAATATAAATCTGCTTACTTTTGCACCCTAATATCCTAACAACAATAATAGGTCATGAGTAAACAGGCAAAAGTCATCGAAATCGAAGAAGTGGCCATTCGGTTCTCAGGGGATTCGGGCGACGGTATGCAACTTACCGG
Organism: uncultured Bacteroidota bacterium; assembly: GCA_903832165.1. Taxonomy (GTDB): domain Bacteria; phylum Bacteroidota; class Bacteroidia; order Bacteroidales; family UBA12481; genus UBA12481. The sequence continues at coordinate 2,688 of CAILAQ010000635.1, forward strand.
GACTCTTTTCTCCGATACATCGGCGCTTTACGGTAATGATGTTTCCACCTTTCCGGATTATCCGGCAGAGATCAGGGCACCACAGGGAACGGTGGGTGGCGTATCAGGTTTTCAAGTTCATTTTGGTCATACCCAGATTAATACACCTGGTGACTATTGTGATGTTCTGGTAGCAATGAATCCGGCAGCCTTAAAAGCTAATTTCAGGTGGGTAAAACCTGATGGAATTATCATTTATGATGTTGATCAGTTTGATGCCAAAAACATTGAAAAAGCAGGGTATAAAAATGATCCTTTTGAAGAAGAGGATGTTACAGGTATTCAGCTTATTTCGGCCCCGATAAGTAACCTGACAAGAGAGAGTCTGAAGGATATCGGATTGGACCAGAAATCAATTCTCCGCTGTAAAAATATGTTTGCTTTAGGAATCGTTAGCTGGCTATATGACCGGCCGCTTGATCATTCCATAAGCTTCTTTAATAAAAAATTTGCGCAGAAGCCATTGCTGGTTGAGGCGAACACTAAAGTATTATATGACGGATATTATTATGCTGAAACGATAGAGGCTTTTACTTCGAACTTTAAGGTTAAGCCTGCTGATATTGAAAAAGGTACTTATCGCAGCATTAACGGAAATCAGGCTGTTGCCTGGGGAATGATGGCTGCTGCTGAGAAAGCTGATCTTCAGCTTTATTGTGGTTCTTATCCCATTACTCCGGCTACTGGTATCCTTGAGGAACTGGCTGCCCGCAAAGATTTGAGAGTAAAGACATTTCAGGCAGAGGATGAAATCGCCGGGATTTGTACAGCTATCGGAGCAAGCTTTGCAGGTTCACTTGCTGTTACAACAACTTCAGGTCCGGGCCTTGCCCTAAAAGGCGAAGCCATTGGTCTGGCGGTTATGACAGAACTCCCGCTTGTGATTGTTGATGTTCAGCGCGGAGGTCCCTCAACCGGTTTGCCCACTAAAACTGAACAATCCGATCTGATGCAGGCACTGTTTGGCCGTAATGGAGAGAGCCCGGTGGTTGTGATTGCTTCATCGACTCCTTCCAACTGCTTCGATTATGCTTATATGGCCTGTAAAATTGCCGTTGAGCACATGACCCCTGTCATTCTGCTTACTGATGGTTTTCTGGCCAATGGAACAGAGCCCTGGAGGATCCCCGATATGAATGATTTTCCAGACATCAAGGTTCCCAGAGTTGCTCCGGATACCAAGAACTGGCAACCTTACGCCAGGGATCCTGAAACGCTGACCAGAACCTGGGCCGTTCCGGGTACTGCCGGGATGGAACATCGTCTCGGAAGTCTCGAAAAGATGAATATTACAGGTACAGTTTCATACGTTCCGGAGAATCATGAGTTGATGAGCCATATTCGCGACCAGAAGATCCAGAAAGTTGCCAAGGACATTCCGCCGCTGGAAATCATCGGTGATGAAGATGCCGACCTGCTTATCATAGGCTGGGGAGGAACCTACGGTCATCTTGTGACAGCCTTAATTGAGGTGCGCCGCGAAGGTCATAAGGTTGCTCTTGCACAGTTCAATTATATTTTCCCTTTACCGACCAATACCGGTGAGATTCTGGGACGATTTAAGAAGTTGCTCGTATGTGAGATTAACCTTGGTCAGTTTGCCAACTATCTGAGGATGCAGCATCCGGAGTATCCCTACCGGAAGTTTAATAAGATCATGGGATTACCTTTCACAGTTAAAGACCTTAAAGAGGCCATACTTAAAAATCTGGAGGACTAAAGAATGGACGTTCAAGTATTAAAAGCAGAAGATTTTAAGAGCGACCAGATGGTTCGCTGGTGTGCAGGCTGCGGCGATCATGCCATTCTCAGTTCTGTTTTGAAGGCACTCCCTCAGCTTGGATACAAACATGAAGATATTGTGTTTGTTTCCGGCATCGGATGCTCATCGAGATTTCCATATTACGTCAATACTTATGGGTTTCATGGTATTCATGGACGTGCCATGGCTGTGGCCAGCGGGGTAAAGACCTCAAATCCGAATTTGTGTGTCTTTGTGATCACCGGTGACGGTGATGGCCTTGCCATTGGCGGAAATCATTTTATTCACCTTGTTCGCAGGGATATTGATGTTAATCTGATCCTGTTCAACAACCGGATTTACGGTTTAACCAAAGGCCAATATTCGCCAACGTCGAACCAGGGTTCAGTTACCAAGACTTCGCCTTTTGGAACGATTGAGCAGCCATTTAAACCAGGTGGAATTACCATTGGTGCAAACGGAACTTTCTTTGCGAGAACAATTGATTCAATGCCGAAAGTCTCGACTGAGATTTTGCTTGAAGCAGCAAAACACAAAGGTACTTCCATCACCGAGGTATTGCAGAACTGTGTTATATATAATGATATGACCTTCGGCGACATAACCGACAGGGATAATCGCGATGACCGGATTATTATGCTCAAGCATGGTGAACCGATGATTTACGGGAAGAATCAGGAGAAGGGACTCATGATGAAGGATAATCAATTGCATGTTGTTCAACTTGGAGAGAATGGCATATCTGAAAAAGACCTTCTTGTGCATGATGCAAAGACCGAATTTGCGGGTATCCACCTGTTGCTTGCCAATATGGATTATCCGAATTATCCAGTTGCCCTTGGAGTGATACGCGCCTGCGAATCGCCGAAATCGTACGATGTAAAAATGGACGATCAGATAGAGGCAATTTGTGGAAAAAGCAAGATTCACAACATGCATGACCTGCTGCATTCAGGCTCCACCTGGGAAGTGAAATAGCTTACTGCATACAATATAAAAAGGGGGGCTCAGGCCTCCTTTTTTTTTTGCTATCTTCGGTTGCACAGAAAAAACCTGTATGGAACAAACCCGAAATAAGCGTCCTGATCTGCAACGCTTGCTTGCAGAGCATACTGAACGTGTGAAGGAGTTAATGACCATTAACCGCACCACGACAATTATTTCTGAGGGGATGCCGCTCCCTGAAACACTCAGGCAGGTTGCCCTCATTCTGCCTCGCGGATGGCAATACGCACAGAAGGCATGTGCAAGGATCCTTTATGATAATCAAGAGTTTCAGAGCTTGCGTTTCAAGCAGACTGAGTGGCTACAGCAGCAGGAATTCGGTTCCTCAGATGGTAAGACAGGGTTAATTCAGGTTTTTTATAGCCAGAAGATGCCGGAAGCTGATGAGGGTCCTTTTCTTAATGAGGAAAGGGATCTGATAAACAACATTTCCGGATTGATAACTGGTTATCTGAATGGGTTGCTTGGCAAAACGATTGCCGTAAAGCCTGCCAGGGAGAGAGAGGATTACAAGTATAAAAAGATAGTTTATACTGAGTCGATGAAGGATAGCCGGCTGCTTCTTCAGCAATTCCTCAGTAAGCTGACTGCCGACAAGAATATCTTCCATGACCTGATGAAGTTTAAAGTCTCGGAGATTCTCCTTGTCGCCACACTATACGATACTTTTATCCTGGAAAATGAGGACCGGTTTTTTGAGCAGGCCATGGGTGAAATATACCATTTAAGCCTTTCATCACTTCCTCGCATTACCGGCGCTACTTCAGGAGACGATGCACTGGAGATGCTCAAGGAAAAATCATTCGATTTTGTGGTGCTCATGGTTGGCGTTGATACCAGAAGTCCACTGAGGCTCGCCGAGCGGATCAGAAGAAGGTATCCGGAGATGAAGATTTTTCTTTTACTCAACAATAGTTCTAAAATCGGGCAGTTTGAGGAGCAGGAGTCCCTTGCTCCTGCGATCGACAGGATGTTTGTCTGGAATGGGGACTCGAAGATTTTCTTTGCGATGGTAAAGTTGCTTGAGGACGAAATGAACCTTGAGAACGATACCAAAGTCGGAC
>CAILAQ010000636.1 GCA_903832165.1 uncultured Bacteroidota bacterium
CCCATATCCTATTCTTAAGAATTTGGTAACATCCACCTAATGTTAGGGTAAGATTTAACCAGTTTCTTGCGATATGGTTTATAAACACAATTTTCTTCCGGAATGAAGAGATTTTTACTATTTATTTTATTGCTGATGGGAATGATGCAGTCGGGCATTGCACAGCAAGGAGTTGTTACGGGAATCGTCTCTGACTCCAAAACCGGAGAAACCCTGCCAGCATGCCAGCTGGTCCTGCAGGGAACCTCTTCTGGTGCCATAACCGATTTTGAAGGTAAATTCGTACTGCGGAACATAGCACCAGGCAATTACAATCTGGTTTCTTCTTACGTTTCTTACGACAACCTGATTCTATCAGTTAATGTTAAGAAGGGCGATACAGTCAGGTTGGATGTCAGGTTGAATCAGGCCACAGTCACTCTCGCCGAAGTAACTGTAAATGGAACACGTCGCACGAACACCGAGATGTCGATGATATCTGCCCTGCGGGCTGGTGACCTCATCGCAAACGGTATCAGCAGTCAGCAAATCGAAAGGTCGCTCGACAAGGATGCCTCGGAAGTCGTTCGAAGGGTTCCCGGTGTAAGTATCCGTGACGGAAAATTTGTAGTCGTCAGGGGATTAACCGAACGGTACAATACGGTATGGCTGAATGGTGCTTCAACACCAAGCTCAGAGATCGACAGAAGAGCATTTTCTTTTGATGCCATCCCTAGTGACCTCATCGACAATATCCTTATCTACAAAACACCCGCACCCGAATTGCCGGCTGACTTCTCCGGAGCCATGATCAATCTTAAATCAAAAACATTGGTAGATAAAAACAGTATAAACTTCTCTTATTCTGCGGGTTATTTGCAAAATTCCACCTTTGGAGATTTCTATTCCTACCAGGGCGGCAAGACGGATTGGCTGGGTTATGATGATGGAACCCGGGCTCTTCCGGCTGACTTCCCTTCAACAACTGATTTGAGACGTATGGCGGACAATTCGACTCCCCTGGATAAGGAGGAGATCACCCGTTTCGGACAGGAATTCTCCACCATTTGGACGCCGGGCCATACCCGGGCAAGACCAGACCGGAGCTTTAATATCAGTATCAAACATCGTTTCACCTTGGGGAAATTCTCAATCAGTAATATTTCGGCACTGACATACAGTAATACCCTTTCCAGTGAAACCATTTCCCGGGCAGCTTACCAATCGTATGATACCATTCGTGACCAGTCGAAATTTTCGTATGATTTCACCGATTTCCGTTACTCACAGAAAGTCAGGGTCGGAGCCCTGATGAACTGGATATTCATTTTTGGAAACAACCAGCGGATTGAATTCCGGAACCTCTTCAATCAGCTTGGTGCCTCGCGAACCACTCTTCGCGACGGTCAGAATTTCTATGGAGGGAGTTATGAACGTTCCTATGAACTTGCTTATGAAAGCAGGGCGATATATTCAGGGCAGCTTGGCGGACAGCACAGCTTTAATCAGGATAATACCAAAGTTGATTGGACTCTGGGTTATTCTTTCGGGAATAAAAACCAGCCCGACACCAGGCGGGTGACAAGCTTAAAGGGCGAGGACTACTCGTCCGGCGATCCCTTTACGCTAAGCGTTAATTTCAATGCGGATCCCAATCAGCTTGGAAGATTATATCTCAAAAACGATGAAAACATTTATGTTGCAGGTGCCAATCTCCAGCAACGTGTCAATCTTGGAGCGCTGATTCCCGAGATCAAAACAGGGTTCTATACCGAATTTAAGGACCGGCAGTTTGCAGCCAGGAATATTGGCCTGGCAGCTGCGAACTTTGCCAGGTTTAACTTCAACCTTACCCGGCTGATTGCTGATACTTCCAATGTTTTTTCGGATTTGGTTTTTAATCGGATCGATTCCATTCTGGTGAAAGAAAATATCAATTCAACCAATGGGTTTAAAATTGACGAATCAACCAATCTATCTGATTCTTACCAGGGAAGCAATCGATTGGTTGCCGGTTATCTCGGAATACTTTTTCCCATCGCAAACATCGTTGATCTCTATGCAGGGGTACGTGCGGAAAGCAATCTCCAGAAACTGGATGGCTTCAATGAAATAGGGCATCCGGTTAATGTAAACAATAACTATTTCAATCTTTTCCCGTCCATTAATCTTAGTACCCATATTACCGAAGATCTTTTGTTTCGGTTAGCTTATGGAAAGACGGTGAATCGCCCTGAATTCAGGGAAATTGCACCGTATGCATTCTATGATTTCGAAGAAAAAGCCACCATTTACGGCAACGATTCACTGAAAAACGCCTATGTGCACAATATTGATGCACGCATAGAATGGTACCCGACACCAGGGGAAATGATTACTCTCGGAGGCTTTTATAAGAAATTTGATAACCCGATTGAGGCGCATCTGAAAGATTTCGGTACCGGATGGAATTATATGTATTTCAATGCCGGTGAGGCAAGAAGTCTTGGATTGGAACTTGATATCCGTAAAACCCTGACTGAGCTGAAGGATGCAGGTAATTTTCTTAGCCTTTTTAAGGATTTCACTTTTGTGGTTAACGCTTCACTGATCAAAAGCTCAATTATTAATACTGATCCTACCGAGCGCGACTCTGTGAGGCAATTGCAGGGCCAGTCGCCTTACCTGGTCAATGCAGGAATCTATTATCAGAAACCGGATGCAGGTTTGTCCGTCAACCTGATGTATAACCGTATTGGTGAGAGGATAGCTTATGTTGGGGATGTGAACAATCCTCACATTTGGGAAATGCCTTTTAATTCTCTTGATCTGAGCATCGATATTAAACTGGCCAAAAACCTGGTTCTTAAAGCCGGAATCCGAAACCTGCTGGACGATACTATTGTATACAAGCAGTACGAACAATTCAACAAGGATATCACGGGTGACGGCATAGGTGACGGGGTTGTTACCCGGGAAGAACTGACCAGGG
>CAILAQ010000637.1 GCA_903832165.1 uncultured Bacteroidota bacterium
ATGTGACTCAATATTAGCCTCATCGATAAGATAAAGTCCGTATTGGTCACATAATTCGTACCATCGCTCAGGCTGTGGATAATGCGAAGTTCTTACGGCATTAATATTACTGGCTTTCATTAAAAAAATATCCTTACGCATAGTCTCTTCATCAACAACATGTCCGGTTAAAGGATTATGCTCATGCATATTGACCCCTTTCAGATACACTTTCTGTCCATTGACCAGCAGTTGTTTATTGGATATTTCCACACTTTTGAACCCGACAGAAAAACTCACGGATTCAATATTATGCCCGGCGCTATTTTTAAGGCTGATCAGCAGAGTATAAAGATTTGGATTCTCGGCCGACCACGACCTGATGTTTCTCAGGGTATCAGTAAATCTGAGTTGTTGAACATTTTCACTAACCATTCTTTGCTCGCTCTTGAAAAGGGATAACCTTCCGTCGAGAAGACTGATATCGATATTATATACAGAATCTTTCGTACTGTGGTTGCGAATTTCCACTTCAAGGCAGAAAAGACCATCCCGATAATTATTTATAAGACCGGGATGAACGAAAACATCAGAAATATGAACATTATTGGTTGAGAACAGGTAAACATCCCGTGTAATGCCGCTCATTCTCCAGAAATCCTGATCTTCAAGGTACGATCCATCGCTCCATCGGTAAACTTCGACAGCGACACTATTCTTTCCGCTCCTTATAAATTTCGTGATATTAAAGTCTGATGGTGTTTTACTATCCTCGCTGTAACCAACCTTTTCACCGTTTACCCATACATAAAAAGCTGAGCTGACGGCTCCGAAATGGATGAAAACCTCACGGTCCTGCCATAACGGAGGGACATGAAATTCACGCCTGTAGGAGCCTACCGGATTGTCATCCTTTGGTACGAGGGGTGGATTTGGTTTAAAGGCATATTCTTCATCGAGATAAATTGGAGTACCGTAACCAAGAATTTCCCAGTTTGAAGGAACATCGATCACATCCCAATCGCGTACATCGTAATCATCCTTAAAGAAATAGAATGGACGAACGCCGGGATTTTTCGAATAACAGAATGACCACTTACCATTCAGGCTCCGGAAGAATTCAGAACCTTCGTGGTTACCTGCTATAGCTGCATTCTCAGTATTATACGAAATATAACTCGCGCGCGCTGGTTCCCGGTTGATATTGGTTACTGCCGGATTTTCCCAATCATGCGGCAATTTTTCCGGGAATGCCACTCCTTCATATTTGCTATAGCGTGTTGTGCAGGAAGTGATCGAAATCACTGCCAGCAAAACGACGAAGAAGTTCCCGGACCGTTGCATGGATTACTTCGATTTAACAGGAATAAGGCCCACCGTTTTTATCAGGAAAGATTCAGTCGCTGTATATACTTTCATCCAGTTCGGATTAGTAAGATCGCACCCGATGACATGTGCGCCGGCATCCGGAAAAGCAACTGCCATTTTCTTATCAGAGGCTGTTCCAAGTTTTTCGTACATCCAGAGGATTTTTGGCACGCTGACCGTATTGTCCTGATGTTCCTTGTCCTTAAAATAGTATCCGACAAATACGGGCTGAGTAACCTTTTTGAACACACTGGGTTTCATGGTCTTTACAACCAGTTTCTGTAGATATACCACCGCTTCCACCCTGTATTTATTATACCAGAACGGATCGGTTTTCGGGTCTTCGGCAAGTATCCTGTATTTCCC
>CAILAQ010000638.1 GCA_903832165.1 uncultured Bacteroidota bacterium
CCGGGAGATCAGCTATTTCTTTCAGGTTTTGGGTCACTTTAAGTCCAAGACCAGAGCCATTTTTATAGGAGTCGGGGAATCGAGCCTGTACATGGCCGCCAGCAAAACCGCTTGGATACGAATTCTCATCATAGATCCAAACCTGCATATCCAGTGATTTGGCCGTTTTTACGGTATATTGAAAAAGTTCATTCCAATCTTTTGAAAGATATTCTGTTACCAGTCCTGGCCTGGGATGGATGAAAACACCTCCCAAACCGCCTTCCTTGAATTTCTTCATCTGGAATTCGATCTCCTCACGGGTGATCTTGTCGTTCCAGTCCCAAAGCGGTGCCGCACGATAGGCAGAGGGAGGACTAACGATCTCTTTGAGAAGGGTTTTACTATCAGTGACCTTTGATGGGGTTGTTGATTCCTGTTCAGTAGTACATGAAAGAACCAGCATGATCAGCAAGGTCAAGGAAACCAGGGGAATTCTTTTCATCGGGGAAATATTTGAATCAAAATTATAAAAATCCCCGAACGGGAGGGCAGGGCAGGAGTTTGTTTTCTTTAACCGGTTTTTACTTTACGTTTCCGGCGGTAGGGAATCCACCAGGCGAAGAAGCCCGTTACCATTATCAGGATCATTGCCAAACCGGTGAGTGGAACTATCAAAATGTAAAAATTCCCGATTATAAATTCATAGATGCGCCCGGTATGAACTTCCAGAGCTGTATTCCAGAGTGAGATCGGACTTGACTTTATGATCTCATCCGGCATTATTGGGAATCTTGTTTTTTTACCGATAGAGAGAGCGCCCTGACCATAATCGAACACGATGCCTTCATCCGGGGAGGTTCCAATAAAACCAGTGACCGCAGTTGATCCAAATGGTGGACCGCCTGCAGCCATTGCTACAGCTGGTAATTTAGTGACAAAGTCCTGAATGAAACCCTTTTCAGGTATCCATCGGAATATTCCGCTGAAACTTCCGACCAGATAATCTCCTTTACCCATCTTTTCCAGTACTGTGATGCCCATGACACTGAGGGGCGGTTGGAGCCGATATCTTTTCAGGGTGGTCTTGAAAAAATCGTCTGAATAATAAATTCCTTCAGAAGTTGCCAGAACAAATCGATTCAGCTCATTATCATACAGCGCATCGCGTAATTGATCGAACCACGGATTAGTATTGTCGAGTTCCGAGAATTTGATTTTTCCCACTTTGGAGTTTGCAATAGGAATTAAGAGAGGCGGCCTTAAAAACATACCGGTTGCCGTTGTAACAAGCAGAATAACTATAGCCCAGGAACCCAGTCTGTTATGCCATTTCAGAGAAAAGCTGTTTATTTTTTTGATATTGGATCCAGTTGATTTTTTAACTCTGTTCAGAAGATGCGGAGCGAGCCAGTAAAAAAGACCTGTCACACAGATGAACATGACGATAAGTCCTATTGTATCAACCAATAATCTTCCAATTTTCCCATATATTTCACCACTATGGATTACCCAAAGGGTTTTGAAAAGCCCGATTTTATTATCGTAATCTTCCCCCGGCTGAATCATTACATTCGTAAAGACAAGGCTGACAGCAGTCATATCTGCCAATAACAGACTTGACCGGGTCATAACCAGCAAGGAATCTCCTTTTTCTATTACCTTAACAATTCGCTAGATCG